>JBMNQG010000055.1:0-11342 GCA_050944015.1 Oscillospiraceae bacterium | reverse complement strand
GCCGATGATTATTTTCGCGTATATTGATATAAGCTGCAAGAGCCTGTCTCTGGTCATAATTACGCTCCTTTACGGCGGCCCCGGCGGCGTTCCGGACTAAAGGAGAGCCATCTGCTCCTCTCCCCTGTCCTCCTCCTTCAGCAGCGCCCCCCCGGCGGGAATATTCCGGACACGGTAACGGGACAGGTTCATTATGGGGGTCTCCTCCACCGGCCTCGCCTCTTGAAGCTTGTATTTTTTCTTCAGGTTCATAACCGACACGCCCTGGACGGTGCGGCTGGTCTTGGGAGCCAGCAGGGCGGTGTTGAAGATAAGCACCCTTCCTTCCGTCGAGCTCACCGCCACCTCCCTGTCCCCGTCCAGGAAAATGACGGATTTTAGGGGGCTCTTGTCGGAATAGGCGCCTGTCAGCCGTCTCCTGTTGGCCTTGGTGACGTAAACGCTCAGGGGCAGCCTGGCTGCCTTGCCGTTTTCATAGAAAAGCACAATCTCCTTGGAATAGTCGCCGGGATTGACCATTGCAATAACGTTCTCGCCCTCGTCCATGTTCAGGCGGGATGGCAGATAAACCCCCAAAGCCGAAGCCTTGGTGTCCTCAAATTCCCAAATGCGAGCCTTATATACCTGTTGCCGGTCCGTAAAAATAAGCAGCTCGTCCTTGTTCTGGGCCTCCATATGCTGGCTAAGGCTGTCGTTTTCCTTGTACTTCTGCTCCGAATTCATGCGCAGGGACGAGGGGGTAATCTTCTTGAAATACCCCTCCCTGGACAGGAACAGGTGGACGGGATAATCCTCGGCCGTTTCTTCCTCGGTGTACTCCTCCACCTCGCTTGCATAAACTATGCCGGTTTTCCTGGGAGAGGGATATTTTTTTATAACCTGCCGGAGCTCGTCCTTGATGATAGTTTTAACCCTTTGGCGGCTTTTTAATATATTTTCAAGGTCTTCAATATCCTTTTCCAGCTCTTCCGTTTCCTCAAGCCGCTTTAGGATATATTCCCGGTTTATGTTCCTCAGCTTAATCTCCGCCACATATTCCGCCTGCGTCTGGTCTATGCCGAAGCCAATCATCAGGTTGGGCACCACTTCCGCCTCCGTTTCCGTCTCCCTGATGATGGCAATGGCCTTATCGATATCCAGAAGTATCTTTTTCAGTCCGTACAGGAGGTGCAGCTTTTCTTTTTTCTTCTTCAGGTCAAAAAAGACCCTGCGCCTGACGCACTCCGTCCGCCAGGCAACCCATTCGGACAGGATTTCCGGTATACCCATCAACTGCGGGTAGCCAGCGATGAGAATGTTAAAATTGCAGGAGAAACTGTCCTGAAGCGGGGTCATGCGGAACAGCTTCTGCATCAGCTTTTCCGGGTCCACTCCCCTCTTAAGGTCAATGGTAAGCTTGAGGCCCTCCAGGTCCGTTTCGTCCCGCATGTCCGAGATTTCCTTGATTTTCCCATTCTTTATCAAATCCGCCACCCTGTCCATAATGGCCTCGGTGGTGGTGGTGTAGGGTATCTCATATATCTCTATCAAATTCTCGGACTTCACATACCTCCAGCGGGCCCGAACCCTAAAGCTGCCCCTGCCGGTGCTGTAGATTTCCCGCATCCCGTCCACGTCATATAAAATCTCCCCCCCGGTGGGAAATTCCGGGGCGGGCATGGTTGACATAATATCATGGCCCGGGTCGTCAATGAATGCTATTGTGGTCTCGCATACTTCCTTCAGGTTGAAACCGCATATCTGGCTGGACATGCCCACGGCAATGCCCGTATTGGCGCTCACCAGCACGTTTGGAAAGGTGGTGGGCAGAAGGACGGGCTCCTTCATGGTGCCGTCATAGTTGTCCACAAAGTCCACTGTGTCCTTTTCTATGTCCCTGAACAGCTCGTTGCAGATGGGGGCAAGTTTCGCCTCCGTATAACGGCTGGCTGCATAGGCCATGTCCCGTGAGTATACCTTGCCGAAGTTGCCCTTGGAGTCCACAAAGGGTGTGAGCAGGGCCTCATAGCCCTTGGAAAGTCGCACCATGGTCTCATAAATGGCCGCATCCCCGTGGGGGTTCAGGCGCATGGTCTGGCCCACAATATTGGCCGACTTTGTCCTGGGGCCGTTTAAAAGGTTCATCTTGTACATGGTGTACAGGAGCTTCCTGTGGCTGGGCTTGAACCCGTCAATTTCCGGTATGGCTCTGGAGACTATGACGCTCATTGCGTAGGGCATGTAGTTCTGCTCCAGTGTCTCGGTAATGGGCTGCTCGTTTACCTCAGCCCGCAGCCCGATAATGTTGGGGTTTCCCTTTCTTTTATTATCCTCGGCAGCTTTCTTCTTGGCCATAATTTCATTCCTTTAAATTTTGATAGCGGATGTAATACGCGGTGTCAGGAGATGTCCGCCATATCCAGGTATTTGTACCCGTTTTCGCTGATATGAGCCTTCCGCGCCGCCAGGTCGTCGCCCAGCAGCATGTCGAAGACCCGTGCGGTGCGCTCCGCGTCCTCCGGCATGACGCGAATCAGCCGGCGGGTTTCCGGGTTCATGGTGGTAAGCCACATCATTTCCGGGTCGTTTTCGCCAAGGCCCTTACTGCGGTTGATGGTGACCCTGGCGCCCCCAAGCTGTTCCAGTATCTCCGCCTTCTCCCTCTCGGAGTAGGCAAAGTAGACTTTGTCCTTACACTGGATTTCGTAAAGCGGGGATTCCGCAATATAGACGTAGCCCTCCCGGATGAGGGTGGGCACCAGCCGGTACAGCATGGTGAGTATAAGCGTGCGTATCTGAAAGCCGTCCACGTCGGCGTCGGTGCAGATTATGACCTTGCTCCAGCGCAGGTTTTCCAAATCGAAGCTGTTCAGGCTCTTGCCCCTGCCCTTTTCCACCTCCACGCCGCAGCCCAGCACCTTTATCAGGTTGGTGATGATGTCGCTTTTAAAAATCCTGCCGTAGTCCGCCTTCAGGCAGTTGAGTATCTTGCCCCGCACGGGCATAATGCCTTGAAACTCCGCGTCTCTCGAGAGCTTGCAGGACCCCAGAGCGGAGTCGCCCTCCACAATGTAGAGTTCCCGGCGGCTCAAGTCTTTGGTGCGGCAGTCCACGAACTTTTCCACACGGCTCATGATGTCCAGAGAGCCCGTGAGCTTTTTCTTGATATTAAGGCGGGTTCTTTCCGCCTGCTCCCGGCTCCGCTTGTTTATAAGCACCTGCTCGGCTATCTTTTCGGCGTCGGCCTTGTTTTCTATGAAGTACACCTCAAGCTGGGAGCGCAAAAAGTCCGTCATCGCCTCCTGGATGAACCTGTTGGTGATGGCCTTTTTGGTCTGGTTCTCGTAGGAGGTGTAGGTGGAAAAGCAGTTGGTCACCAGAACCAGGCAGTCCTGTATGTCCTGGAATGTTATTTTGCTCTCCGACTTCTGGTACTTGTTCGTCTTCTTGAGATACGCGTCCACGGCGGAGACGAAAGCGCTGCGGACGGCCTTTTCGGGGGCTCCTCCGTACTCCAGCCAGGAGGAGTTGTGGTAGTACTCTATGCAGCTTACTTTATTGGAAAAGCAGAAAGCGGCCGACAGCTTGACCTTGTACTCAGGCTTGTCCTTCCGGTCACGGCCCCGGCGCTCGCTTTCAATGAATATCGGTGCTGTAAGCGTGTCTTCCCCGGCGATTTCCGATACATAATCCAGTATGCCATTCTCATATTTGAAGTCCGTAACTTCAAACTTCCCGTCTTTCTGGTTGCGGAAGCGGAACGTAACCCCCGCGTTTACCACCGCCTGGCGGCGCAGGGTATCGATAAAATAGCTCTCCGGCACGTCTATGTCGGTAAATACCTCCAGGTCGGGCCGCCAGCGGATAATGGTACCGGTTCTCCTGGTGTTGCTCTCCTCAAAGGTGAGTCCGCCTATGTTCTCGCCCTTTTCAAAGTGGAGGCTGTACTTCTTCCCGTCCCTCCAGACAGTCACGTCCATGTATTCGGAGACGTACTGGGTGGCGCAGCAGCCAAGGCCGTTGAGTCCCAGGGAGTATTCGTAGTTTTCGCCCTCGTTGGTTTTGTACTTGCCTCCGGCGTAAAGCTCACAGAATACAAGCTCCCAGTTGTAGCGGCCTTCCGCGCTGTTCCAGTCCACGGGACAGCCCCGTCCGAAATCCTCAACCTCAATGGACTTGTCCTCGTAGCGGGTAACGATTATAATATTTCCGAAGCCCTCTCTGGCCTCGTCAATAGCGTTGGAGAGTATCTCAAATACGGCATGCTGGCATCCTTCAAGGCCGTCGGAGCCAAATATCACGCTGGGACGTTTGCGAACCCGCTCCGCCCCCTTAAGCTGCGATATGCTCTGGTTTCCGTATTCAGCCGCCTTGGATTTGCTCATATGTCGTTTACTCCTGTAATATAATGATTTTTGTCGGAAATGTCGGGTTTTTCTAACATATTTAGTATATCTTATGTTCTTCAAAAAATCAAGGCGGGCTCTCCGGACGCGTTCAAGGCATAAAAAAACGGGGATTGCATCTGCGCAATCCCCGCGCGCCGAACAACCCAAACATGGATTGACGACACTTGACTGAGTGAGTACGGACAATCCCATATCTTTCAGATATTGAGCCTTGTCCCGGCCGAACCTGCGCTATCTTCAAATGGCATCTAATCTCAGCTTAATGCATTAATACATCGAAACCGGCCTTATCTGCTCATTATCTCACACACTACAACTGGCCGCTCATCTCAGTCCGTTTTTATTATTCCTCTCGAAAACTGAAATAGTACAAGAAATTTTTGTTGGCGCTGATTAAAGTTAGTCCCAAATGAATAGAATATAGTAAAAAAATACATTCGAGGAGAAATATGCCAAGGCAATCAAAACAAATGAAACTGCAGCGGGCCGAGCTGCGCAGGGCGACGGAGGAAATCATAGGGATACGCACCTCCCTGGCTGCGGCCTATTCCTGCTTCAACAACACCTCCGACCCCGAGCTGACGGAGGCCTACATCTATGAAATCAACGCGCTACGCGCCCGCTACGATTACGCCCTACGCCGGCTGAAACAAACCGCCAGCCTGCTTTAGCTTGTTTTATTACAATGAAATAAAGGAATAAATTAAATGAGAATGGAGAATATCCATGACATTTTTAATTACCATCCTGCTTATTTCGGCGGCTTTGGGGCTTCTTGCCCTCCTCTTTAAAATCCTTAAAACGCCCATAAAATTGGCCCTCAAGCTGTTGGTTAACGCAATCGTGGGCTTTTTATCCCTCTTTGTGGTGAACCTCTTCGGCTCGTTTATAGGCATCAG
The DNA here is from genome assembly GCA_050944015.1 of Oscillospiraceae bacterium. GTDB lineage: Bacteria > Bacillota > Clostridia > Oscillospirales > Oscillospiraceae > DUOX01. The sequence continues at coordinate 6,055 of JBMNQG010000055.1, read as the reverse complement.
CCTGGGGGTAAACTGGCTCAACGCCATTGTGGTCGGTTTTTTGGGGCTGCCCGGGGTAATACTGCTCCTGCTAATTAAGTATCTGCTGTAGTACATAACCTTTCCGCGGGGGCAGGCTTACCCCGGCCTGGGTGTCCGGTGCCGTATTTGGGCGGACACGCTGGACGACCCTGCATTAAAAAGAATATAAAGAATAAAAACAGCTTTCGCATAGGATTGCGAAAGCTGTTTTATTATACTCCCGCCAGGCTTAAAACCACGTGCTGGGCCAGCAGCATACCGGAAGTGGCGGTAACCCATACCAGGCTGCCCGGCACGCTTCGGCGGCCCGGAGGGGGTTCCTCCGCCTGTTCCGGCTTCTGGGGCTCTTCCGGGCTGTACACAACCATGTGATGGTTTATGCCCCGACGGCGCAGCTCCCTTCGCACCACCCGGGCCAGGGAGCACCCCCGGGTTTTGGATATGTCGGAAATCTGCATCAGGGAGGCGTCCAGCTTGTTGCCGGCCCCCAGGGCGGAAATTATGGGTATTCCGAGGCTCAAAGCGGTTTCTATAAGATCCACCTTGCAGGACACAAGGTCAATGGCGTCCACCAAATAATCGTATCGGCATTGAAAGAACCTGTCCCGGTTTTGGGCCTCGTAGCGCTCGCATATAGGATGAACCTTAATATCCGGGCTTATGTCAGCAGCCCGCTCCGCCATAACCTGGGCTTTGGAACGGCCCAGGGTCCCGTATGTGGCCACAAGCTGGCGGTTGATGTTGCTCTCCGCCACCGCGTCCTGGTCCACAAGGGTCAGTTCACCTATCCCGCTGCGGGCCAGAGCTTCGGCGCACCAGCTGCCCACTCCTCCAAGGCCGAACACCGCCACGTGGCTGTTTTTCAATCTTTCCATCGCCCTGTCTCCCAGAAGCATCTCGGTCCTTATAAGTCGTTCCAAAATATCACCTCTTAAAATGCGGCCGCCTTGAAAACTCAAGGCGGCCCATTTCAAATCAGAAAGGCTTACATGGCAAAGAGAAGAGCAAACTTGGTGTCGGCAACGTAGGATTCAAGCTGTGCGTTCTTCCACTCGTTATAATCGTTGGATCTCAAAAGGTTTTCGGCAATGTAGTCGCTGTAAAGCTGCCCCTCTCCCACGTAGTACATAACGTGGTATCCGGCGTAGGCAGCGCTCTCGCCGTATACAATGGCGGTGTCGCCGGGCTTGCGGCCTTCCTCAAAGCAGAAAGCGTCAAATTCTTCAACCATCTGCCCCTTGTAAACGGTGTCGTAAAGGCCTCCGTTATCCTTGGAGCCGTCATCCTCTGAGTATTCTTTCGCCAGCTCCGCAAAGCTCTCCTCCGTGGCCTCTCCGGCCTTCCACTCAGCCAGAATCTCCTCGGCCTTCTTGAGGGCCTCGGCCTTGGCCTCGTCGGTGTATTCGCCGTTCTCGTCGGCTTCGGCCTTTATAAGTATGTGACGCACCTGGGCCAGCTTGTAATGGTTGTCCTCGCGGCTTATGAACATGAGCACATGGCAGCCGGAACTGCCCTCAATAGCCGTGGTCTCACCGTAGACTCTCTCATCTGAAAGCAGCCATTCAGAGTATTCGGAGCTCAGGTAACTCCCTCTTGCGGACATGAGGGTGGAATCCTTGTCCCTGTAATTTTCCTTCTCGTCCTCAACGGCATGCTCGTATACCAGCCTGGCAAAGGCCTCCTCGTCCCCGGCGGACTCGGCGGCAATGGCATCGGCAGCTTTCTTTGCCTCCGCCATGGCAGTCACGCTGTCTATGCCCGCCTCTTCGTCAGCCGCGCCGCTGACAAAGAAATAGCGGTAATTAATCACGTCATAAGTGTCGCGGTTTTCCTGATAGTAGTTCTCCAATTCCTCAGGGGTGTAGGTAAAGGAGCCCAGCACCTGCTGGGAATACCCGTTGGCTATATAGGACTTGGTCATCATCTTTTCCACAGTCTCTGCTGTGCAGCCGCGGCCGTATACGGCGGCCAGATACTGCTTCAGGCTGGGATAGCCGTAAAGCACATAGACGTTATCCAAACTGGACAGGTTATTGGCAATCTCGTCCTTCTGCTCCTGGCTGAGAGTATAGCCGGCCTCCTCCGCCTTTTGGCAGAGCATGGTCAATTCCCGCAGGTTCTCAATTGTGGCCTGCTTGAAATAGTCCTCCCATGTCATATCTTCGGAATACTTCTGGCTGCTGAACGGCTTGGAAGTGTCAAAAATCAGGTTGATGTAATCCCGATTGCTTTCCACAAAATTATAGTAATTGGTAAAGTAAAAATAATTAAACTCGGCCGTGGTGTAGGATTCACCGCCGATGGTAACCGCCGGCATGACAGTATAGAACAGGTTGGAGTTTAAAAGGATTGTAATTACCAAGAGGACGACAACTATAGCGGCAACAATCCTGCTTATCCTTTTATAACGTCTCTCCTTTTTCAGCCTTTCCTGTTCGGCAATCAGGCGCTTGTCCTGCCCTTCTTCGCGCAGCTGCTTGCGTTTTTGTTTTTCCTTTGATGCGCTCATCTGTACTTCATCCTTTTCCTATAGTGTCGAGTTGAAACAGGTGCAGACCATATTTTCACAACGTCGTAATATTATACCCCATATGGCGCCGTTGTTTCAAGAAATTTTTATTTATCGCTTCATCCCCGCCGCCGGCAAATTGGACGGCCAATAAAATTATAACCAGAGCCGCGGGCTTCTGGTTAACGAAATGTAAAACATAATGCTTTAAAAAACCCAAATTCCGTTGAAATGCGACATTTTTCCCTGCGGCTTGGGTTGATAAAAATGTTCATTTGTTTATAATTCAACCTATTTTCAGCCTCTCGCTAAAAAAATTTGTTATATTCCCATCAGGCGCCAAAATAATAAAAAGACTTTTCGGGGCGTATTTCCTTATTCTGATATCTTGCTTTGCCAACCTTTGATCAGGGTCAACATGATATCTCTTTTTTCCATAAAACAACCCACAGTAAAACTCGACAAAAAACCGCCTTAGTTTTTGATAAACTGATTCCATCTTCACAGGCTCATAATACCAGCCCCGGCTATATTTGTAAACGGGGTCGGCCCCGTGCTTATAATTTACAGTACATGGGAAACAATTATTGTTTGCAGGGGATAATAAATATGGTAGAATGTTCATAGAGTTAATAGAAGCTGCGCCTTTGCGCCGTTTCTTCTCTAAGAGAACAAAAGAAATGATGTGATAAATATGTCAGCACAGTCGCCTGACTTTACAAACCTCCGCCTGGCGGTCCTTATAGATGCGGACAACGCCCCCAGGGATTGTCTAAAAGGCGTTATGGAGGAAATTGCCATATACGGCACCCCCACCATAAAACGCATATACGGGGACTGGACCAGCCCCAATATAGCCAGCTGGAAAACCTCGCTGCTGGAAAACGCCGTGACTCCCGTCCAGCAGTACAGTTATACCACGGGCAAAAATTCAACGGATTCGGCCATGATAATCGACGCCATGGACATTCTGTACGCCGGCAAAACCGATGGTTTCGTACTGGTATCCAGCGACAGCGACTTTACAAGGCTGGCCATCCGGCTCCGGGAAGCGGGCATGTATGTCATAGGCATAGGCGAGCGGAAGACCCCCGGCCCCTTCATTGTGGCCTGCGATAAATTCATCTATATCGAAGTCATCAGGGAAAGGGCCAACAAGAAAGCCGCTGCGGAGGCCGCCCTGGCAAAAAGCAGCTCCAACAGCAAAAAGAAGAAGCCGGAGGCCCAGAAAAAACCCGTTGAAAAAGCCCCCGAAAAACCCGCTGAAAAAACAACCGACACCAAGTCCAGGGTTCCGGACAGCGTCATCGAGCTTATTGCGGACAGTGTGGCCGACCTTGCGGACGAGGACGGCTACGCCGACCTGTCGCAGCTGGGCAACCTTTTAATTAAAAAACAGCCGGATTTCGACCCGCGAAACTTTGGTTTCAGCAAGCTGAGCGCTTTAATGAAATATCTTAACAGATTTGAGGTTGAAGCCCGTTCCACCAACGACCCGCATGTGAAACCCATATTTGTCAGGGACAAGGAAGCATAATGCATAGTAAAGCGAACAAAGCAAGGAAAAAAGTGAACAAAACGATACCTGTAATGGCGGCTTTGATTCTTGTCATTGCCGCCACTATTTTGGACAGCCGCTTCCGCCTTGTGACCACAGAGTACGAGCTGTACAGTCGGGACCTTCCCGCCGCTTTCGACGGGTACCGGGTCGTGCAGCTTTCGGACCTGCACGGCGCGGTGTTCGGGGAGAAAAACAGCCGCCTGCTTAAGAAAGTCGAGAAAGCCAGGCCTGACATCATAGCCCTGACCGGGGATTTCATCAGCAAAGCAGAGGACATAGAGCCCCTGCGTCCCTTTTTAAAGGAGCTGGTCAAACTGGCTCCGGTTTACTTCGTTAGCGGCAACCATGACTGGGCGAGCGGTTCCATTGACAAGCTGGCGGCGCTTCTTGCGGAGCTTGGAATTGTATATCTGCGCAACGAGCACGTGGCCCTGTCCCGCGGCGGCGAGAGCATAATACTTGCCGGTGTGGAGGATCCCAACGGCTGGGCGGATATGCCCCGGCCGGACCAGGTGGTGGATAACATAAGGGCGGAACATCCCGAAAGCTACGTACTGCTGCTTGCCCACCGCAACTACTGGCCGGAGCGATACCCGAATCTGGACGTGGATCTGATACTCTGCGGCCACGGCCACGGAGGAGTTGTGAGGCTGCCTTTTCTTGGCGGGCTTATCGGCACTAATTTCAATCTGCTGCCGAAATACGATGCGGGGCTTTTCGGCGCCGCGCACTATGAAATGCTGGTATCCAGGGGCCTGGGCAATTCCATCCTCATTCCCCGCTTTTTGAATAACGGGGAGATAGTTGTGGCGGTGCTGCGCCGAGGCTAATTCTTTTCAGGAAATTTGAACATAATAGCTATTGCAAATGCAAGTAATTTTTTTAGCAATATATGAAAATTTAGGAAATAATATTTGAAATTGTAAAATTATTGTGCTAGCATAAGGTTAACCTCAAGCCATTTGTGACGCCTGCCTATCATCTGCCTCATAGTACTTGGAGCTGACAATTACCCGGGGCTCGCCTCCTGTAAATGCCAGGGCATCAAGTTACATGAGACAGTGATGACAAGCGAACAAATCAAAAAAGATCTAGTACTAAGGAGGAAAAATTTATGAAGAAGCCACCTTTAGCGGATTATGTGAAAATGCCCAAACTGGAAGAATATAGCGAATGGTTCAAGGATTTTGCCATGCTCCATCGCGAGGACGGTATCCTGCAGGTAACCTGGCACACCAAGGGGGGCCCCATGCACCACAGCGGCATGTCCCACCGCGCCATGAGCCAGCTTACCCGCATCCTGTCTCTGGACCACGAGAACGAAATCATCATCTTCACGCACATCGGCGACAACTGGATGATAGAGTCCGACGCCAACGGCTGGGAAACCTATAATAAGCTGCCCAGGGAGCGTTTCGAGCATCAGTACTTTGACGACATGAACCTCATAAAGAACATGGTGTTCGACCTGGACGTTCCCACAATCGGCGCCATTCCCGGCCCGGGCTTCCATTGGGATTCCGCAATGCTGTGCGACGTCACCATCTGCACCGAGGACACCAAAATTGAAGTCCCCCACGCCCAGGGCGGACTTGTTCCCGGCGACGGCATGGGCCTCATGTGCCAGCACTTCCTTGGCACTAAGCGCGGCAACTACTACATGATGACCAGCCGCCAGTTCACCGCCCAGCAAATGCTGGAGTGGGGCATGGTGAGCGAAGTCGTGCCCAAGGGCAAGGCTGTCGAGCGCGCATGGGAAATCGCCCGCATGTGGAAGACCATGTCTTATGAGAACCGCTGCATCATGTCCGACCTTGCCAAGCGTCCTCTCCAGAAACTGTTTGTGGAGGACCTGAAGCTGCACACCGTCAGCGAGCAGTACGGCTCCATGATCCGCATCGCTGCCGGCGAGCTGGGCGACGAGATGTCTCCCCAGCAGGACGAAAAGTATATCAGCCGCGTCA
>JBMNQG010000054.1:0-11706 GCA_050944015.1 Oscillospiraceae bacterium | reverse complement strand
TTTAACCCCGCCTATCTCCTGCCCCTCATTGAGATTTGCCCCGGCGAAAAAACCGATCCCGCGGTTGTTGAAGAGGCCCGCAAATTCTACAAACTGCATGACAAGGCGCCTGTCGTCATGAGGAAGGAGAAAAGGGGCTTCATTGCAAACCGCCTTATGCACGCCCTGTGGCGTGAAGAAATTGCGCTGGTCTGCGAGGGCGTCTGCTCTCTGGCCGACGCTGACGACGCCTGGACCTTTGGCCCCGGCCTGCGCCTTGCGGCTTTCGGCCCTGCTATGAACTACGAGCTTGGCGGAGGAGAGCTGGGTCTCAAGGGATGCGCCATCAAGTTCGGTGAAATGACCAACGCTGTTTTCGCCGACCTGAGCGACATGAAGAAGGTTCCCGAAAACTGGGCGGACCTGTCAGGCGAGGAGATTATTCCTCTCATGGAGAACCTGCCTCCCGTTATCGGCAACGAGAAGCCCCAGATTGCGCTGTTCCGCGACAAGACAATAATCGAGCTGCTGAAGCTGCATAAGAGACTGTAATTGGCTGATTTGATTGCATACATGAATAACTAAATATTAAAAGGAGAAACAATTATGGCAAAGACTATAATCACTGCTGCTCTTACCGGCGCAGTTACACCCGCTGGCTATAACATTCCTGAGACACCCCAGCAGATTGCGCAGGCTGCATATGAGGCCTGGCAGCGGGGTGCCGCAGTAGTCCATCTGCATATGAGGGACGACCAGGGCCTTGGCGTTATGGACCCTGAAAAGTTCCGCGAGACTGTCAAGCTGATCCGCTCCTACAAGGATTGCGACGTCATAATCAACTGCACATCTTCCGGCGACAGCCGCGTTTCCGACGACAGCGATTACGGTAACGCCCGCCGTATGGAGCACTTCAAGGTTGTCCCCGGCATTGAGATGGGTTCCTTTGACGCCGGCAGCTTTAACTGGGGCGTCCCCGGCGGAATTTTCTGCAACAGCCCCAAATTCCTCATGGCACTGGGCAAAACCTACATTGAAAAAGGCATTAAGCCTGAGCTTGAGATTTTCGATGCCGGCATGATGCGTGCCGTCAACGAGTACGTAAGACAGGGTTATCTGAAGCCTCCCCTGCATTTCCAGTTCTGCCTGGGTATAATGGGCGGCATGGGCGCCACCCCCGCCGAGCTGCAGTATCTCATCAGCCAGCTGCCTCCGGGCTCCACTTGGTCCGCTTTCGGCATAGGCAAGGGCCACATGCCCATTATGTTTGCCGTTCTGGCAAACGGCGGACATATCCGCGTAGGCATGGAAGACAACGTTGTTTACGGAGTTGACAAGGACGGCAAGAAGATTATGGCCACCAACAACATGCTTGTTGAGCGTGCCGTTAACGCTGTCAAGGCCTTCGGCAACGAAGTTGCGACTCCCGCCGAAGCCCGCGAGATACTGGGCATTCCTCCTCTGGATGCAGAAGCTGTCAGACGTCAGTTTGGAATCGAATAAGGCAAATCTTTAGGAAGAAAAAATCCCCTGCCAAATGGCAGGGGATTTTTCTGTACCCGGCGGAAAAGAACAAAACCCCCTGCCGCGAATCCGCGACAGGGGATTGATTATTGCGCCTATTATACTTTGTACATTACCCGGCCGTAGGAGGGGAATGGCCAGTAATCCTTGCTCACAAGGGTTTCCAGCTCGTCGGCCGCTTCCCGCAGCTCGTTCATAAGCGTCAGTACGGTTTCGCGATAATACTTCGCCCGCTGGACGAGGTCGGCGGGTATTTTGTCTGCAGAAATGGCGGAGCTCAAGTCCTCGCACCTGGCATAGAGGGTGTCGCACAGGCGGGAGATACGCTTCAGAAGCTGCTTCTCAGCCAGGCATTCCACATCCTCGCAGGCGGACTTTTTGGTAGTGACGGCGTTGGCCAGGAATTGGCTGTAATCAATGACTGCGGGCAGGATGTCGCCTCTTACCATTTCCGTCATGACCGTTGCCTCTATGTTAATCTGCTTGCAGTAACCCTCCAGCGTGACGTCGCAGCGGGGACGTAGCTCGGTTTCGCTCAGAACGCCGTGCTTGGCAAATAGCCGCACGTTTTTCTCGTCCATTAGGTGCGGGGCGGCTTCCGCAGTGGAGCGGTAATTGGAAAGGCCCCGCCGCTGGGCTTCCCTTACCCAGTCGTCGTCATAGCCGTTTCCGTTAAAGATGATGCGCCTGTGGCTGGTTATGGTTTCGCGCAGGAGCTTTCCAAGGGCGGCGTTAAAATCCTCGGCCTTTTCAAGCTCGTCCGCAAAGCTGCATAGTGCTTCCGCCACAATGGTGTTCAAAACGGTGTTGACGTCCGCAGCGGACATGGAGGAGCCAAGCATGCGGAATTCAAATTTGTTACCCGTAAAGGCAAAGGGGGAGGTCCGGTTCCTGTCAGAGGTATCCCTGGGGATGGGGGGTAGGACGTCCACGCCGATTTGAAGCGGTTTATGCTCAACCTTGTTATAGGGGCTGCCGGTGGCTATGGAGTCCAAAATGGCCTCGATTTCCTCTCCCACATACATGGATAAAATAGCCGGAGGCGCCTCATTGCCGCCTAAACGGTGGTCGTTGCCTGCGGAGGCCACGGCAATGCGAAGCAGGTCCTGATATTCGTCCACAGCCTTAATGACGGCGCAGAAGAAAGTGAGGAACTGGGCGTTTTTCTCCGGCGTGTCGCCGGGCTCAAAGAGGTTTTCGCCGGTGTCCGTGCAAAGAGACCAGTTGTTGTGCTTTCCGCTGCCGTTAACGCCGGCAAAGGGCTTCTCATGGAGCAGGCAGGTAAGACCGTGGCGCTTGGCCACCTTGCGCATTATCTCCATGGTAATCTGGTTGTGGTCCACGGCCACATTGGCAGTCTCGAAGATGGGAGCCAGTTCGTGCTGGGCGGGGGCAACCTCGTTATGTTCGGTTTTTGCGGGTATGCCCAGCTTCCAGAGTTCCTCGTTAAGCTCCTTCATAAAAGCGGAGACGCGGATGCGGATTGACCCGTAATAGTGGTCGTCAAGCTCCTGGGCCTTAGGAGGCTTCGCGCCAAAGAGGGTGCGGCCGGTGTAGATTAAATCCTTCCTTAGATTGTACATTTCCCGGTCTATCAGGAAGTATTCCTGTTCAAGGCCGACAGTTGGAGTGACGTGCTCCGCTTTCGAGCCAAAAAGTTTCAGCACGCGCAGGGCGTGAGTGTTTAATGCCACCATTGACCGAAGGAGGGGTGTCTTCTTATCCAGGGCCTCGCCTCCGTATGAGCAGAAGGCGGTGGGAATACACAAAACCCCGTCCTTGATGAAGGCGTAGGAAGTGGGGTCCCAGGCTGTATAGCCCCTGGCCTCAAAGGTGGCCCGGAGGCCGCCTGAAGGAAAACTGGAGGCGTCGGATTCTCCCTTTATCAGCTCCCTGCCCGAAAACTCCATAATGACGCTGCCGTCGTCCTTGCCCGACGGGGCAATAAAGCTTTCGTGCTTTTCTGCGGTTATTCCATTCAAAGGCTGGAACCAATGAGTAAAATGCGTGGCGCCTTTTTCAATGGCCCAATCCTTCATGCAGTTTGCAACCACGTTCGCCACGTTCAAATCCAGGGGCACGCCTTTTTCCCTGGTGCGCTTAAGGGCTATGTAAGCGTCCTTTGGCAGGCGCTCACGCATGGTTGCTTCGTTAAAGGACATGCAGCCGAATAATTCGGGTAGATTTTTCATTTTTGCTCACTCCCATGCAGAAAATGCACTTGCAGCAGAAATTTTATATCAGAAATCTTATATCGGGCAGGCCTGTATGTCAATACACAGCAGGGCAAAAAAAGTTAAAGGGGAGACTTTTGTATTCTTGCAAAACGACGAGGGTATTTTTCAGGGGTGCTTTGCACTTTCTTTATCACTACAACACTGTGTTCTATGTCAGTTCCTGGTATTGAATAGCTGAAAACGTCAAAGGTTTTGCCGCCCAAAATTGAAATGGCCCGCTCCGCCTCGGAGAGTTCCTGAGAAACATCTGGCCCCTTCATGGCCAGGAAAAGCCCGCCGGGCCGCACAAAAGGCATGCATAGTTCGCAGAGGATGTTCAGCCTTGCCACTGCCCGGGAAACCGCTATGTCAAAGGTTTCCCTCATCTCCGCATGGGCTTCCTCCGCCCGGGCGTGAATACACACAACGTCTCCAAAGCCAAGCTTCTCGCAGGTCTCCACTAAAAAGTCCACCCGCTTTTTTTGGCTGTCCAACAGGGTCAGGCTGATGTCGGGAGAGACTATTTTCAGGGGCAGGCCGGGAAAACCGGCGCCGGTGCCCACGTCCACCACACGTGCTCCGGAAAAATCGGCGGCCTTCAGCAGGGCGGCGCAGTCCAGGAAATGGAGGCGGGCCGTGTCCTCCTCTCCAGTGATTGCAGTGAGGTTCATAACCTTATTGCGCTGGTCCAAGTGTTCGTAATAGGCAATAAAGCGGGCAAGGGCTTCCTCGGTTAGCGTAAGCCCCAGCTCCCTGAAACCGTCTCTCAGTATTGTTTCCATTATGACCTCCAAATCAAAGGGGGCGGACACAGGGTCCGCCCGTTATGACATGTGGTTAAATCAGGCAAGCCTTTCCCTGCAGTCGGGGGAGCAACTTGCCGTCTGAAAGGATTCATGACTTCCCGTTGAATCTCTGTCCGCACCGGGGGCAGGTTATTTGGATTTTCCCCTTTCCTCTGGGGACTCTCAGCTTACTTTTGCAGCCGGGGCAGGTGAAAAACTTATAGTTCTTGGATTGAGAACGCCTGTCCTTCCAGCCGGCAAACTCCCTTTTTATATTGTCCCAAAAAACAAGAAAACGGCGGTTTTCCTCCCGACGCTTGGAGAGATTTTTTGATAGGACGCGGAATATTGTAAAAACGAGAACGGCAAGGGCAAAAACGCTCAGGAGCATAAGCCGGGTAATCTGCGCCAGAGAATTGAGTACCAGGGCCAGGATAACCAGAGCAATTCCCAGCTGGTCTACACCGTTTCTTCCCGCCATGAAGGCGCGAAGCCAGTTCATCATAGGTATCCTCCTTAGGAAAACGAGACGCGAACAGAAAAAATATAGGGTATGTCTCAAAACATACCCTATATTAGCATATTTAAAAATTAAAGTCTATATTAAACCTGTTAACAACCTGTAAAGCTTACGCGTAGAAGTCGTGGTCGCCAATGGATTTAACAAAGGTGCGGGTATTGACGAACCAACTGCTTACGCCAATGTCAGGATTGACAAAATAAATGCTGTCACCCACCACAGAATAGCCTTCAAGGCATATCTTTGCAGCAATTATTGACTCCTCGCTGGGGTCCATGTAGATAGTGCCGTTTGTCGTGACGGAAAACTGCACGCCGTATTTGTTGTCGAAGATAACATCATAAATCGTATCGGGGCAGCTTTCATCGGCAACACGGTTCAAAACTACATTGCCCACGGCTATTTTGCCTTCCAGTAGCTGATTGAGGCTCTCGGCGTTTATAATGCGTGACAGCCAGTAGAGGTCCTCCTCGTTGTAAAACCCATCGCCGCTTTCAATGAAGGACATTTCTGAGGTGTCGAGATCAACGGTCCAATACCTGTTGTTCCAGTTGACCTTGACGTTGAAGGCCTTGGCAACCTCGCGAATGGGGACAAGAATTGTTCCGTTATAGTTTAAAACCCCACGCGGCACATAGAAATATCTGCCGTTTGCCGTGATATAGTTGTCTCCTTCCCTGGCAGAGAGGACAAGTCCGTCGGCTTCCACAAAGGCAGTCTTGCTGTCCTGGTCCCAACGGATCTTTAAATCCTTGTCAAGGGTCGTGCAGAAGGTGCGGAGAGACACATACGTTGTGTCTTCAAATTTATAGCCCTTGAACATGAGTATACCGTCCACGTAAACCGGAATCTCGGTATACTCAACCTCATGCTCACCGCTGGCGGTGGTAAAACCGCTTAGGAGGCATGCGGCTATTAAGACAACGCATATCAGGGCAAACTTCTTATTCAATTTAAGAAACTTGCTCATAATACGCTCCTATTCTTCATTGTCAGATAGTATTCGCCAAATAAATGGCGCTCATGAAGGTGAGTGTAATAATTATATTCATTTTCGCAACACCAAATCAATCGGCAATAAGAACAAATCAAGTTTTCTAAATTAATTTATAGTAACTAAAACTACAATATATAGGGTGTATTTAACTAAAAAGCGAATTGCGGAATACAAAATAGAGTATGTGCGATTTGACCAAATTTCAAGATTCGTTTGATTTCGACATAATAAAATGGGGTTGAAAAGGCATTTTTGCTTGCAAAAAAGAATTATGTCAATCATTTTCATTATTTTATTAGCTATATAATGGAAACAGATGGTAAATTAAGGCGGTCTTGCACGACGTTTCAGCTTGTCCATGATTACTCACCAACATAAGTAGTGTTAGCTATCTGACAATTGTGGTATGTGATGTTTCGTAGCTATTATAAAGGACGAGTCCCGTTTTTTTTGTCAAAAGAGGAAGGGCCTTCATATTTTTTCCGGGGGCGACATATTTATTATTGATATGCGCTTTAGAAGGGGGGCGGTAGGGCTGAAAAAAGGGATAGCCGTTGTAGCGCTGCTGGCCCTGGGACTTAGGCTTGCCACTCTTTCGGGAGCGGGTATTAAGCTTGGGAACTGGCTTCGGGACCTGGCAGAGAGCGGGCAGCTCATATCTGCGGTACTCACTTTGGAATTTGGCAAAAAAGCGGAGAACCCTCAGCCTGCGGAGGCAGAAGAAGCAAAGGTAGTGCCCCCTAAAGGCGAGAGCCTGGCAGTTTTCGCCGCCGCCAGCCCCCAGCCTGGACCCCAAGAAGAGGCGGCGGAGGAGGTCCTGCCTGAAAACGAGCACGAGGTTGAAATAGTGGAGACTACCATTTCGGGCGGGCTTACCATATCCAATGACACAGGCTATGAGATTGACGTGGAAGCTATCATGTCGGAGCCTTTGACCCAAAAGCTTCCGGCGGAAGGCCCCCAAGTTCTGATAATACATACTCACGGCAGCGAGGCTTACACCCCGGATTTTCAGGACAGCTACATACCGACGGATAACTGCCGTACGGAGGATATAAACTTTAATGTTGTTCGGGTGGGCGCCGAGTTGGCGGCGGAGCTGGAAAAATGCGGTTTGAACGTGATACACGACACCAACATATACGATTACCCCAGCTACACCGGTTCTTATAACAGAAGCGGGCAGGCAATTGAAAACTACCTGGCGCAGTACCCGGGCATTGCTGTGATCATAGACGTGCATAGGGACGCTTTGGGTACCGGAGACGTGATATACAAAACTGTTGCCGCGGTGCAGGGGGAATGCTCGTCACAGGTGATGCTCCTTGTGGGAACGGGGGAAAACGGGCTTCCCCACCCAAACTGGCGTGAAAACCTGAAGCTGGCCTTGTATCTTCAGGCGGCTGTAAATGCGAAATACCAGACCCTTACCCGCCCTGTGTCCCTTAAAAAGGAGCGCTATAACCAGCATTTGACCACGGGCTCTCTGATACTGGAGGTGGGCAGCAGCGGAAATACCCTTCAGGAGGCGCTCACCGCCGTCAGGCTTTTTGCCTCCGCAGCGGGGCCAGCCCTTTTGGAACTGGCGGAAGAAGGCTAGGCATACTATTAATAATATATAAGGCTATAGGACAAAGCGCAGATAATAACGGCGGCTTTATGGAGCAGGCCCATAAAGCCGCTTATTTTTCGCCTTAATTTCCAATATAACTGCACTGGTTTCTTAGTATAAACGAAAGTCTTCATGTCAATAATAACCATAACGGAAGTTACTAACTTATCTTAGACACTATTAAGGAGGCTTTTTATGCTAAGGGTATGCGATATTATGACCGACAGGGTCGTAACTGTTGGACAGGATGAGCCTGTCAGCACGGCCGCCAGGCTCCTGAAGCGCCACAATATAGGCGCGCTGCCGGTCTGCGATAAGGACGGCAGGCTGCGGGGTATAGTAACCGACAGGGATATAGTGCTGCGCTGCGTGGCGGCGGACTCTGACCCTGCCCAGGTAAAGGTAAATGAAATCATGTCCAGAGGTGTTATCACGGCGGGTCCTTTTGACCCGCTAGACAAAGCTGTGCGCCTTATGTCCGAAGACCAGGTCCGACGGCTGCCGGTAGTGGACGGCGGCAAACTGGTGGGCATGGTCACTCTCGGGGACATGGCCAGAAACAGCAACTGCGAGATGGAAGCGGCGGAGGCCCTTACAGAGATTTCCTCAAATATCCGGAGGAGATAAGGGCCTGTTTTTGGGAGGCATATTCTCTTTTGCGGTTGGATAGAACGCAGAAAAGACAATCTTTACGGCATATCCCCCTTTGTTAAAAGGGGGATATGTTTTTTCCACGGCGGGAATTAGGCATTAATGTGAGGCCGGCATAATATAATTCTTTTGTCATCACTTTCAGCACAAAAATTAAATTTTTGGGAGGTTATACCATTTGAAACGGCTTTTTATCTTTGCCATCTCTGTGATTATGTCATTTGTCCTTACTGATAAGGCTGGTGCCGAATTTGATCCCAAGGTTGATTACATGAGCATAATGATTGAAGCGGCGCTCAAAGGGGACTACGATGCTGGATTAGCTGCGGAGGCCGCGCGCAATGAAAAGATAGACAAGCTTCGGCTGGATTATGAGAAGATTTCCTTTGAGGATATTTACCTGTTATCCAAGGTGATGCACGCCGAAGCGGGGAGCGAATGGCTCTCCGACCAGTGGAAAATGTGCGTGGGGGAGGTGGTTCTCAATCGCGTGGCAAGCTCAGAGTTTCCCGACACAATAAGAGAAGTGATTGAGCAGGAAGGGCAGTATTACGGCAAAAACAACTCCTACTTTGAAAAGCTGAGGCCAGACAGGCGCTGCGTGGAGCTGGCTGTCAGGCTTTTGCAGGGAGAGAGGGTGATTAATGAGTCGGGAGTGGTGTTCCAGGCCAATTTCGCTCAGGGAAGCGGAACGTTCCTCAAGCTATTTGACTCACGGCTGGGCTATACATATTTATGTTACAGCAACAGGCCGGAGCTGTATAAGAAAAGACAGGTGTGAATTCCGAACAATAAATGGGAAATGCGGATAATGTCCGTATTTGCATAAAAAATCGGCATAGCCTCTGCTATGCCGATTCGGATTCATGGAACTTAGATTATGTCTTCCTCCACTTTTTCGGGAGGAGTTTCCAAAAGCCAGGGGTTGTTCAAATAATATTTAAGGTATTTGAAAGCGGTGGCGTAATAGTAGCCGTCGCAGATGCGCTCGTCCACGGTGGCGCAGAAATCTATATACTTGCGCTCCACCGGCTGGCCGTCCTTGTCCAGCTCTACCGCCTTCCGTTTCGCGCCGAAGGACAAGAACACAGGCAGATTGCCAAAGTTGTACAGGTGGTGGTATATTGAAGGTATGCCTAGCGAGCCTATGTCCGTTATTATCATGGAGCCGTGAAAGGGGCTGGCGTCCAGAAGAGCCTTGGGAAGCAGGCCGAAATAATCCATAAGGTTAAAGAACCAGATGGCAAACTTTAGCACAATTCCCGGGAGCTTGAAAAGGGCAGCGGCCACCTGTTCGGTGTTGTTCTCACCGTCATTTGCCTTGATTTCGTCGATTTTTTCGTTGAGTTTGCGGTATACGTCAAAGACAGTGTCTGTGGGGTCGAACACCGCCTTGATGGTGGTCTCATCCGCTTCGGAGGTCAGCGCTCTTTTGACGGTCAGAACTACCTCGATGTTGTGGCGGGCAAAAATGCGCTGGCCTGAAATAAAGCGGTTGATGGCGGGGCGCTGGGCGACAATCCGCACATAGGTGGCCACAAAAAGATGCAGGAAACCCATGCCCTTATAGCCTTCCGCCCGCTTCTGCCGTAGCCAGCGGTCGGTTTCCGTAATCTCCACGCTGTCGCTGAAATAGTTGCAGGCATCGTTTCTGGTCTTCATTATATATGGTGTAAATTTATAAAAAGCTGAAAGTGAGCGGATTTGTCTACCTTCAGCGCGGTCTCCAAAACGGCGCTTATATCTTGCGTTTCCCATAATAAAGCCTCCTTTTTGCAAACGCCAATTTATTATATAATGCTTTTTGCCATATAGCAATATTTTTTATCTTTTTGCTGATTATTGACAATAAAGCGATAAAAGTCAGGCATATTAATTATTGATTATTTCCTATAAACAATTGTTGGATTTTGCCGAAAAATGTTATATATATGTTACATGTAGATAGATATAATGATATAATTATTCCTGTTTTATAGCTTTGAACTAACCGTGGTTTGATATTTGATTGATTTTTTTATTCTTGTTGATACTTGCCTAATTAATAATAGTATTGTATTATTTAACGCAATAGTGAAAAAAACGGCTAATAATCCAATAGGCGGGAGGTGGTTCAATGTCTCTTGAGGTGATTAAAACTATTAGCGAGGCCGAAGCAGAGGCCCGGCGCATAAAGGCAGAAGCCGCCACTGAAGCGAAGCGCAGAATAGAGGAGGCGGAAAGACGGGGTAAGGCCGCAGTGGAAGCCGCTGTTGCCAAGGCGGAAGCCGAGCTGCAGGAGCTTAACAGGAAGGCTGACGAAAAGGCCCGGGAGGACGCCTTGGACCTGGCTGAGAAAACGGAAAACAAAAAGGCTGCCATGCAGGTTAAGGCGGAATCCAAATTGGACAAGGCTGCCTTACTTATCGTGGAAAGGATCGTGAACGGCTGATGGCCATTGTAAAAATGAAAAAGCTCCGGCTTTTGGCTGTCAGGTCCCAGCGCGAAGAGTTGCTTAAGGAGCTCATGCTCCTCGGCTGCGTGGAAATTTCGGACCCTCAAGTGCTGCTGGAGGATCAGGAACTGTCATCTCTGGTAAAACTTGAAACCAGCGAGCTGGGAAGGTTTAGACAGGAATATGAAAGCCTGGAATCGGGACTGAAGATTTTGGACAGGTACGCCCCTGTGAAGTCAAAGCTGTTTTCCCCCAGGCCGGAGGTAAGCCAGGATATTTTTCTCGATGAGAGGAATATAGAAATTTGCCTGGAGACAGTAAAAAAGCTGGAGGAGACGGATGAGCAGATACGCAGGGTTGCCGCGGAGAAACACCGGCATGAGAGCGTCGTGGAGACGCTTTTGCCATGGCAGTCCATGGATATTCCTCTTGAACTTGCGGAAACTGAAAGCTGTAGCATCATATTGGGAACCATGCCCGCTTACGTTAAATTGGACGAAGTGAACGAGAAACTGGCCGACTTAGTTGGTGAGGCGCAGCTGCTAAAAGTTTCCTCGGACAAGTTGCAGCATTTCATGGTTCTTGTCTGCATGAAAGACATGCTTAATAAAGCCTGGGAAGTGCTGAGGCAGTATGATTTCGCGACTAGCAGCTTCCAGGGGATGACCGGAACGGTTAGGGAGAACCTTGCGAGCCTGCGGCTTAAGATAAAGGAGCTTGCATCGAAGAAAGAAGAACTGGAGGCAAAGATAGTTGCAGAATCCGGCCGTAGGGACGAGATTAAGCTTTGTTCCGACAGAGTGGCCGCCAGGATAGCCAAGGCGGAGGCGGCGGAACGGCTGCTGGGGACGGAGAGCGTGGTAGCCCTGCAGGGCTGGATACCCGCCTCGGAGGAACAGAAGCTGGCGGGGGTCTTATCCTCCTTTGACTGCGCCTGGGAGACCCAGGACCCCGGTGCGGACGAGATTCCCGACGTGCCTGTAAAGCT
>JBMNQG010000053.1:0-12149 GCA_050944015.1 Oscillospiraceae bacterium | reverse complement strand
GGTTTTATGAGGAATACGGTTTCGAGCCTGCCAAAATGGTGGATTTGAAAGCCCTTATGGGCGACTCCTCCGACAATATCCCGGGGGTGCCGGGGATAGGGGAGAAGACCGCCCTGGACCTTATCCGCCGCTACGGCTCCTTAAAGGAGATATATGCCAGGATGCAGGAGCTGGACGTCAAGGAGCACGTCAGAAAAAAACTGGCGGAAGGGGCCGAGAGCGCCAGGATGTCCTATGAGCTGGCGTCCATAGACATAAACGCCCCCCTGAAATTCGACCCGGAAGATACCAGATGCAGTTTCTGCTACGGCCCGGAGCTTTACAATATCTTCAAGCGGCTGGGCTTCAACCGCTTTATTGAAAGCTGGGGGCTGAAGCCCGGGGACGTCCGGGAGGTCAAGGAAGACACTGCCCTGCCTGAAATAGAAATTGACGGGCCCGAATCTCTGGCCGCACTAATGGAGAGCATACGCGGGGCGGAGTATGTCTCCCTGCTGCCCGTGGATGATTTGGACGCGGTACAGATATGCGACGGGAAATGCGCCGCTACGGTTCGCTGGTCCCAGGCAGGGGACGGCTACAACGATTTCCTACGCGAACTTTTTTCCGGGAATGTAAAAAAGGTCTCCCACAATGTGAAAGACCTGATGGGCATGCTGCTTAAGGAAGGACTGCCCGCGGAGGGATTTGTTTTCGATACCGCCCTGGCGGCCTACCTGCTGGAAGCCACGGAGAGCAACTACAGCCTGCCCCGGCTCAGCCAGAAATACCTGGGCCGGCAGATTGACGGCCCGGAGGCCGTTTACAGGCTTTATCCAGTGTTGGACGCAAAGCTCACAGAGCTTGACATGAGGGAGCTCTTTTACAGGATCGAGCTGCCACTGTGCCGGGTGCTGGCGGAAATGGAGATTGTGGGCTTCGCGGTGGACAAAAAGGCCCTTTATGACTTTGGAGAGAGCTTAAATTACCACATAGAGCAGCTTCAAAGCAGTATTTGGCGGCTTGCCGGGGAAGAGTTTAATATCAATTCCCCCAAACAACTGGGGGCCGTGCTCTTTGAAAAACTCATGCTCCCCTCGGGGAAAAAGACAAAGACCGGCTGGAGCACCAACGTGGACGTGCTGGAGAAGCTCAGGGACAAGCATCCCATAATAGACGAAATACTTAATTACCGCCAGCTAACAAAGCTGAAGTCAACCTATACTGACGGGCTGCTGAAGGTTATTTCCCCCGACGGCAGGATACACACCAGCTTCCAGATGACCGTCACCGCCACAGGGCGCCTGTCTTCCACGGAGCCGAACCTTCAAAACATACCCATACGCACCCAACTGGGGGGGGAAATCCGGAAAATGTTTGTTGCTCCTCCGGGGAAAGTGCTGGTGGACGCCGATTACAGCCAGATAGAGCTGCGGTTGCTGGCCCACATTTCCGGGGACGAGACCATGAGGAATGCTTTTATGGCCAACGAGGACATACATGCGGTCACGGCCTCCCAGGTGTTTGGGGTGCCTTTGAAAGAAGTGACCCCCCTGCAGCGCAGCCGGGCCAAGGCGGTAAACTTCGGTATTGTTTACGGCATATCTGACTTTTCTCTTGCCCAGGATATAGGTGTGCTCAGGAGCGAGGCAAAGGCGTATATGGATGCATACCTTTCCAAATACCATGGTGTTCGGGACTATATGAAGAGCATAGTTCAAAAGGCCAAGGAGAACGGATATGTAACCACACTGTTTGGCCGGAGGCGTTCCCTGCCGGAGCTGAAGTCCTTCAATCACAACATCCGCAGCTTTGGCGAGAGGGTGGCCCTTAACATGCCCATCCAGGGCACGGCGGCGGACATAATAAAGCTGGCCATGGTAAACGTCCACAGGCGCCTGAAGGAGGAGGGGCTCCGGGCCAGGCTCATTCTTCAGGTCCACGACGAGCTGATTGCCGAATGCCCCGAGGATGAAGCGGAGCAGGTGCGGCGCCTACTTGTGGAGGAAATGGAAAACGCCGTCACTCTGAGCGTGCCTCTTACCGCCGAGGCACATATAGGCAGAAACTGGCATGACGCTAAATAGCAACATGGAAAAACCGGAAATTTATAAAATAATGGATGCCTGCGAGGAGCACATTCCCGCCATCGAGGCCCTTGAGACACTCTGCTTTTCGGTGCCATGGAACCGGGAAATGCTGCTGTCCCAGCTCAGGGGAAAGAATCACATCTTCCTTGTGGCGGAGGAAGAGGGGCGGGTCCTGGGCTACGTGGGCATGATGCATGTGCTGGACGAGGGCTACGTTACAAACCTGGCGGTGGATCCAAACTGCCGCCGCCGGGGGGTGGCCGCGATGTTGATGAGAGCCCTTATCGAGCGGGCAAGAAAACTTGAGCTCTCTTTTATAACGCTGGAGGTGCGGGCATCAAATACGGCCGCCCGCTCCCTGTACGGGAAACTGGGTTTTGTAGACGTGGGGCGCAGGAAAAACTATTACGAAAAACCCACGGAGGATGCCATACTTATGACCCTGACGCTATGAAAGGGTAAGTTTCCCGATTTGTAGCTTAATCTAGGAAAGAGGACTGCAAATGCTTTTGTTATCTATAGAAACCACCTGTGACGAGACCGCCGTAGCCGTTACAAGAAACGGGCGGCAGGTCCTCACAGACCAGATTTTTTCTCAGGCTGACCTGCACGCCGTGTACGGCGGGGTTGTGCCGGAGATTGCCTCCCGCTCCCATGTGGAGGTCATCACTTATCTTGCCGACCGGGCCATAAAGGAGGCGGGGATAAAAAAGACGGACCTGGAAGGCGTAGCCGTGTCCTACGCACCCGGCCTCATTGGCGCCCTTCTGGTGGGCGTGAACTTTGCAAAGTCCGCGGCGCTTGCCCTTGGGGTGCCCCTTATCCCGGTGCACCACATACGGGGGCATATAGCCGCCAATTATATAGCGTATCCGGACCTGGAGCCTCCGTTTCTGTGCCTTGCCATTTCCGGGGGCAACACAATGCTGGTGGATGTCCGGGACTATACAGACATGCGGGTCTTATGCTCCACGAGGGACGACGCGGCCGGGGAGTGCTTCGACAAGACCGCCCGGGTGCTGGGGCTGGGCTATCCCGGCGGCAAGCCAATAGACGAGCTGTCCCAGACGGGGGACGACAGGAAGTATGATTTGCCCCGGGCCCATGTTGAAGGCCATCCCTACGACATGAGCTTTTCTGGCCTTAAGACCGCGGTCATCAATATTATTCACAACGCGCAGCAGAAGGGAGAAGAGATAGACAAGCCTTCCCTGGCCGCATCCTTCACCGCCGCGGTTAGCGATATCCTGGTGCCGAGGACCATAGCCGCCGCGCGGGAGCTGGGTTACAGGAAACTTGCCGTTGCCGGCGGCGTGGCGGCCAATACCCGCATCCGCAGGGACTTCACGGATGCAGCAAGGAGGGAAGGGCTGCAGCTTTACATTCCGCCCCTTCGCCTTTGCGGGGACAACGCGGCCATGATAGGCTGCCAGGGATATTATGAATATCTTGCCGGCAATACGGCCGGCCCCGAACTGAACGCCTATGCAACTCTGGAGTTGTAAAACCTGATTCCCAAGACAGAAATTATAGAAGGGATAAAGATATATGGGTATCCATGACGGACATAGAGCGCGCATGAAAAAACGTTTCCTTCAGTACGGCCTTGATGATTTTGACGACCACAACGTTTTGGAACTGCTGCTTTTCTATGCGCTGCCCCGCCGGGATCTGAATCCCCTCGCCCATCAGCTGCTGGAGCGTTTCGGCAGCCTCAGCGGAGTGCTGGAAGCCTCCGTTTATGAACTGAAAAGGGTTCCCGGAATGGGGGAGAGTGCCGCCGTTCTTTTAAAGCTGATACCACAGGTCAGCCGCCGTTATTTGATGTCAAAAAACTCCCATTGCGATATTCTTGACTCAACAACCAAGGCTGGCCAATACCTGTTACCCCTGTTTATGTACGAGCGGGACGAGGTGGTTTACATGGTATGCCTCGACGCCAAGCGAAAGGTTATAAGCTGCCGCGAGCTGTCCCGGGGAGTGGTAAACACGGCGGAGGTGAGTATCCGGAAGATTGTAGAGTTCGCCCTGGCCAATAACGCCACCAGCGTCATCATTTCCCACAACCACACAAGCGGCATTGCCCTGCCATCCTATGAGGACGAGATGACAACCCTGCAGATAAAGGCTGCCCTGGAGATGGTGGGAATTGCCCTGGCGGACCATATTATAGTGGCGGGCGACGATTACGTTTCCTTCGCTGAAAGCGGGCTTCTGGAAAACAGATAATGCCATGCAAGGCAGCTTTTTCTGCCTTGCATTTTTCATTTTTTCTGATGTAAATAACCCGTAACATTTGTAAAAGCATACTTTATGTAAACCAAATAAATATTGCTAAATGGTGGAAGATAAATACGCGATTTGGGAAATAATGTAAAAAGCGCCTGAAGTTATTGGCAGTTGAAGAAGATTTGCATGTTGAAAACCCTGTTGATAATGTTGATAACTCCTTGCTAACAAGGTTTGACGCCTCCTTTATGTCAATCTAACGGCATAATTATGGGCGTATAATAAAGGGGTTAAAAGGAGAATAAAAGCAGATAAATCGACATTTATTTGTTACAACTTTGGTTTTTACAGGGAGATTTTTGAAGAATTATCTGTCTTGACCGAAAAAAATAGGAAGAATTGTCGTAACTTTGATACAGTTTTTCCTTCAATATACGGGGTGTAATCAACCAAATAGAGTTTGAAGCATTGACTTTGACCTCATGCTATGCTAAAATACCAAAGCTGAGATTTGGAAAACACGCTGATGTGGCTCAGAGGCAGAGCAGCGCACTCGTAATGCGCAGGTCGTGGGTTCGACTCCCACCATCAGCTCCAAGACCCTCCATCTTCCCGTTGGAGGGTTCTTTTGTTTCCCCAATCCCGGTTGCAAAAAAAATGCCTGTTCAAAAATGAACAGGCATTTAAAAGCGGCATCTGCGATTTAACAGCTAATCAAACCGTTGAATCGTTTTATATATCTGCATACATCCTATCACAATTTCAGACAAAAATCAACAAAAAACGCAAATGTTTTTTTAAACCCGTCTTGACCCTGAACATGGTTGATACTTTATACTTTTATAAAAAATGTAAGGGGGAACTAAGGCATGACTCAATCTCGTCTAGAGGCTTTGGAAAAGAGTGTTGCTAAACTCCTTGCGGTCCATGAGATACAAAACCTCATGGGCAGGATGACCTATATGTTTGAGGCGGGCATGTATGAGGAGATGCTGGGGATGTTTGCCCAGAAGACCCCGGGCGTAACCGCCGAGATGGCCCAGTTCGGCCAAAGACAGGGACTGGAGGGGGCAAGAGAGCTTATCGTGGACTTCTGGGTAAACCAGTACAAACGTCACGAGGAGCAGATGTGTAGGCTTTACCCCGAAGACGCCAACGAGACGGGGAGAAACGGCGTCATGGACCTGCAGGCCCTGTCTTCCCCGGTGATAGAGGTGGCGGATGACATGCAAACTGCCAAGGGCATGTGGTATGCCCCCAGCGTTGCAACGGAATGCCACCCGGGGGAGGACATGCCCACCGGCCACCTGGTATGGCTGAAGTTTGCCGTGGACTTTGTTAATGAGGACGGGCAATGGAAAATATGGCACTACCATATACTGCCTCATTTCAACACGAGCTATGACAAGAGCTGGGTGGAATCATCGGTGGAAATGGAGAAAATGTTCGCTTCCATGCCTCCCGAAGCCCTGGAGGCCTTCGCACCAAAGGGGCCGGTCACCGCATACCACGCATACAGCGTACACGAGCCCCCCGCCTTTGACCCCAAGCCGCCGGAGCCCTATTTCACCTTCAGCGAAACCTTCAGCTATTGAGCAGCGGATAAATAAAAGGCCGTCCAAACCGGGCGGCCTTTTTTATTTGAACAGGGGAGGAGATGGCAATATAACTAATGTTCTGTGCCGCTGCCGGCTGTTCCTTTATGCATCTGAGGGAATTTTATGGTTTCGGCCAGCAAAATATTGCTTTTATCTTAAATGATGTTATAATTGGCTAGTATGTAAATATCAACATGTAAGAATGTTAGTATTTTTTCCCAGAGGAGCAAGAATCGTGAGCAACGCAATTTTAAAACAGGAATCGCAGACAAAAAAGACAATGTCCCTTATAATGGGACTTTTAATTATGCTTTGCACCGGGATACTTTACATGTGGAGCGTTTTTCTGCCCTATGTGGTAAAGGAGTTCGGCTGGGCCACAGGCGACGTTGGTATGACTTCTTCAATAATGATGGCAGCCTTTGTGCTTGGCAACATCATCAGCGGCCTTGTCCAGTCCAAAGTGCCGGCCCGTATAATCACCTGCGTGACCTGCGTGGGATGCGTAGTATTTGCAGCCGGCATGTACCTGACGTCCCTCCTTAAGGGCGGGGCCCCGTGGATGATATACCTTACGTATGGAGTGCTTTCCGGTATCGGCTGCGGTATTGCCTACAACACCGTAATTGCGGTTCTTCAAAAATGGTTTGTTTCAAGAAGGGGCCTGATTACCGGACTTGCGGTGGGCACCTTTGGCGCCGCCACCGTCATTCTGTCTCCCATCGTCAACAACCTTCTTGAAACCAGCGGTGTTTCAAACACCTTTATGATTCTGTCTTTTGCTTTCCTGATTGTGGGCGGCTTCGCGTCGTTTTTTGTAAGCCAGCCCCCTGTGGAGCACTATATGAGGGCGACTGCGGCCGCAAATGACAGCACCGGCGCAAAGCAGTACACTCCCCGCGAGATGGTCAAGACCCCCATGTTCTATCTTCTCATCCTGTCCCTTTTCGCTTCCACTGCGCCTTACATGGTTATAGTGCCTTACATAAAGACAATCGCCGTTGACCGCGGCGTCTCCGAAGGCCTTGCCCTGGCGACCGTAATGATAACCGGCATCGCCAACGCCTCCGGCCGGCTTATCTGCCCCGTCCTGTCCGACAAGCTCAGAATGTCCTGGATTGTGATAGGCTATTCAATCGTGGCCTCCCTTTCCTGCATACTGATGATTTTTGCAAGAGGCCCCGTGTATATGATAACGGTCTTCCTCATAGCGTTCACCTATGGCGGAGGTTCCGGCATCAACCCCGTCATGTCCACCGAGCTGTTCGGCGCAAAGCACTCGGGTGTCAACTACGGCATAGTCCTTATCGGACTTGCGGTTTCTTCAATCACCATGGGAAAGATAGCCTCGGCGGTGGGCTCAACGTCCACGGAAGGCTTCAGCATCGTGTTTGTAATCTGCGCAATCGTCGCCCTGATACCCATTGTGGCAATGATGATACTGCGCAAGATTTGCAAAAAATACGGCAAAGATTTTTAAACTGTATATACAAAAGCAAAGCGGTTGACCACAGGTCAACCGCTTTGTTTTATTTTAAGACCTCGGTTAATTCTTTGACCGAAGTAATCGGGCTTCTGCATGAGCCTCCTTTGCAGACGTAGGCGGCAGCCTTGCCGTCAACCGGGCGGTACTGTTTCAAATAGGGAGCAAGGTTTACCATTTCTTCGTATCCTTCGCCGCAGGCGGAAACAACCGTGAAGGGCGAAAAGGCGGGTATGGCCGCAAGAAGTTCCTCAAAGCCCCGGCCGTTTGCAAGGACAATTTCCGTACCGCCATCTTCAAGATATTGCAGGCAGCACAGCAGAGTGCAGTTAGCCGCGGGGTAGGCTTCCAAAACTTCCGCGGCGCACCGGATAATTGCCCGCGCCTTTTCCTCATATTTTGGTTCGGCGCAGATTCTGGAAAGCCTTATTAGGTTCAAGGCCATTATCCCGTTGCCCGAGGGGATAGCCCCGTCCAGGAAGTTCTTTTGCCTCACAGGCAGCTGATCCATATCGCTGCCCGACAGGAAATAGCCTCCGGATTCGCTGTCCCAGAACAAACCGTCCATGTCTTTCGTCAGCTCAACGGCGGTTTTGAGCCACTTGGGGTTCAGGGTGGCTTGATAAAGCTCAACCAGCCCCCAGATAAGGCAGGCATAGTTGTCGGAGTTTGCGGATATCCCCGCCTCGCCGTCCCGCCAGCGCGCCAGCAGCCGCCCGTTTCTCACAAGGGAAGAGATTACAAAACGGGCGCAGTTTTCCGCGGTTTTAACGATGGATTTGTCCTTTAAAATGCGGCCCTGCACCGATAATGCCGCTATCATTAGACCGTTGACAGAAACCAGTATTTTGTCGTCCATGAAGGGAGGCACCCGCAGCTTACGGTATTGGAGTAGCTTTTCGTTGCACTTTTTTGCGAAAGCAATGTCATTCTCATTCAGGCTTATGCCTATGAGATTTGGTATGCTTTTTCCCTCAAAATTGCCGCCGGGGGTTATGTCGTACATTCGGCAGTATCTTTGGCCGTCCTCGTCTCCCAGGACTTTTGCTATTTCCTCCGGGGTAAATACGTAGTATTTGCCTTCCACCCCTTCGCTGTCGGCGTCGGTGGCGGTGTAGAACCCGCCCCTTGTGTCCATCATTTCACGAGTGCAAAATTCTGAAATGCGGCGGGAGACGGCTCCGTACCCGCTGCTCAAAACTGCGGCGGCTTCGGAATATATCAGTATATGCAGGGCGTTGTCCGTCATCATCTTTTCAAAATGGGGCACAAGCCACTTTTCGTCCGTGGAGTACCTGCAAAAGCCGCCGCCGATATGGTCGAAGATACCGCCCTGGTACATGGAGTCCAGGGTTTTCTTAAACATATCCATTGCCCGCCGGCTCTTTTTCAAATAGTAGTACCTGATGAGAAACAAAAGAGAGCTGAACGAAGGGAATTTGGGCGCACCGCCAAAGCCGCCGAACTTTTCGTCAAACCGCGACGAAAGGCTGTCAAACGCGGAGGCGACAACGCCTGGCGGCGGGTCTCCCCCCGAGGCTTTCTGGTCCATATACCTGACGAGGGATTCGGAGAGCTTGAAAAGCTCGTCCCGCTTGTTCTTCCACAGCCTGGTTATGCGCTCTAAAATGGTCAAGAAGCCCGTCCCGTATGGGCCGTCGTTTTTGGGGAAGTATGTCCCTGCAAAAAACGGCCTTCTGTCGTGGTCCAGGAAACAGGACAAAGGCCAGCCCCCGGAACCGTTCATGGCGACACAGGCGTCCATATAAAAGGAGTCGACATCCGGCCGCTCCTCTCTGTCCACTTTGATGCTGACGAAGTTTTCGTTCAGGAGCCGCGCCACTTCCTTATCCTCGAAGGACTCCCGCTCCATCACGTGACACCAATGGCATGTCGGTTAAGTAAACCTACGAATAGCCAATAGATAGAAAAACAGGCTTGTCTTCCTGTTTTGCCTTGTCAAAGGCTTCCTGACCCCACGGATACCAGTCAACCGGATTATAGGCGTGCTGCAGCAGATAGGGGGATTTTTCAGAAATCAATCTATTGGCTTTTCCTTTCGGTTTCATCGGCACCACCTCGCTTTCCGTTTTATATTACACACTATACGCCTAGAGAAAACTTTTTATATGGCTATAGTGTCACCCCCTCTTAAATATGTTATTCTTTCGACTGCTTTTTACATAGTTTTCCTGGTAAACAAACATCCCCGCGCCCGCTGTAAAAAATTATAACGCAAAATACTGGCCGTTTCCACAATCTAGGAGCGTTATTTAGGCGGCCAGTCGAACAGGTGGAAAATTATGCTATAATGCTACACATATACGCTATATACAATGAATAAGTTCAGGACGGGGACAGACCAGGAGAGAAAACCGGAATGGCATAACCTACAAAATTCTGCTATAATACAGGCATTAGTCGAAATTCGCGGGAGGAAGTTAATTGAATGCAAGCTAAGGATAAGGAAAACAAAAAATCGTACATAATGCTGGTCTCGTCGTTAATGATTGTGGGTACAATCGGCATTTTCAGGCGGTATATCCCGCTATCTTCAGCACTGATTGCTTTTTTCCGCGGAATGATAGGTTCGGCTACTCTTTTTATTTTCACTAAGCTGAGAAAGTCAGAAAACTGGCAAGGTATAGAAACAAAAAAGCTTGTGGGATTGATTATTAATGGGACATTTATTGGCATAAACTGGATTCTCCTTTTTGAGGCTTATAACTACACGACAATTGCAAAGGCCACCCTCTGCTATTACATGCAGCCAACTATTGTCCTGCTGCTTTCTCCTTTAGTCTTAAAAGAAAAACTGACCGCAAGAAAGATTGCATGCGCTTTGGTTGCTCTTATTGGGATGATACTCGTATCCGGAGTTGTCGGCGAAAAAGCAAAACAGCCGGGCGATTTGAAGGGAATTCTGTTCGGACTCGGGGCCGCCTGCTTTTATGCGCTGGTAATAATCCTTAATAAGAAAATTACCGGTGTGGATACTTATCAAAAAACTATTATTCAATTGGCCTCTGCGGCTGTCGTCCTGATTCCGTATCTGGTAATTACAGGAGATTTTAAGGACATTGCTTTCAATTCAAGGCTTGTCATTCTGCTTCTGATTGTGGGAATCATTCATACCGGCGTTGCGTATGCGCTTTACTTTGGAAGCATGAGCGGGCTGAAGGCGCAGACTATTTCTACTCTCAGTTACATAGATCCTGTGGTGGCGATGATTATGTCTGCGCTTGTACTTGGAGAAACAATGACTATATGGGGCATTATCGGGGCCGTACTGATAATTGGTTCGGCAATAGTAAGTGAACTGGAACAGCCAATTGCATTTCTCGCAAAAAAACAGGATTTGGGATAGTATCTTTTATTAAATCGGGACAAGCCTTGTCTACCGCTTGGCAAAGTTATACATGAAAGGCTGTAAATAAACAGGCTTTTCATATTAAATAATAACAGGAGCTGTATCGGGCGGCTCCTGTTGTCATTTGGAAGGGAATAAGGATATTTCGCTGCGGAATTTGTTGCGCCTTATATCCCAAGGCCCCTTTCCGGAACATATTAGGTGTGACCCCGTATTTTTTCTTAAAAACCTTGCAAAGGCCGCATTAAGCGGGCTTTCTTAACAACAAACTCCCCGAAGCGGCGGGAGCCGCTCAGGGGAGTTGTTCGTTTTGTTCAGTATTTGCGGGTTTTTCTCCTTACACGGCACTTGTACTTTTTCGGCATGGGGTGTTCCCTCATCCACCGGTTGATCGCCTTAATCTTGTTCAGGCAATCCTCGTGGTGGCAGTACGCAATGGACCCTTCGGCAGCCCGAAACATGCGGTCAAGCATTTTGTGCCAGTGCTCAAGCCGCTGCTCCAGGCACTGGCGTGCCGCAAGGTTTGCTTCGGGGTCGGTTGCGAAGATTCCGGGCTTGAGCATCTCGAAAGCCTCGATTTGAATCAGGTTCTCAAAGTGGTAAGGTTTGTTCATTTTCAACTGCACCTCCAAAAAAGAATATAGCTATCCCCTGTAACCAGGGATAGCTATATAATGCAGTTGTATACACGCCAATTTTTTAGCACACTTTGCGCCGGTTGTCAAGGAAAACGTCAAAAACCTGGCTCTGTAATACGCAGATTAACAGTTATGCTCTGCACAGCTAATGGATTTACTTTATTATCGTTTCTATTGCGGCATCGCGCTCTTTTTAAGAATAATTCTCCGTCTCATTAAACAGGGGAGCTATGAGGTTCAAAAAATCGTCGTTTTCGTCCCGAAAGTAGACGCACCCGTAATCCCCATGCTTCCCCATTTCTGGAAGCTTGCGCAGAAAATTCATTGACCGCTCGCCTTCACTGCAGGTTTGAATAATATCCGTTGTTCCATCCGCATAAGAAAGGGTTATGATGTAAATGGGGTCCACAAAATACATGGCTTCGTAATGGTACGGGTTTGGAACCGTAATTGTATCTACGTTGGATAGATAGTCGAATACTGTGCCCGCTGTCCGGGACGTATGCAAAAGGCGACCCTTAACGGGAGTTAGTCATAGGGATTTACGAAAACAAGTAAATTATGACCGGCTCTCTTCAAGCGGAGACAGCAAAGAATGGACTGCACTGAAGGATAAAACCTTTGGTGCAGTCTTTCTTTTTGGACTTAATCCTGCTTTGCGAATTCTTCTCAAGATCTTGAGAGATTGTTGGCTGTATGATATAATGTTCTAAAATATGGCATTGGAGGCTTAATTATGGCAGTTTCATACAATAGGCTTTG
>JBMNQG010000052.1:0-12417 GCA_050944015.1 Oscillospiraceae bacterium | reverse complement strand
AGTCCCGGCGAGGTGGACCAGATAGCAGAGGTGGCAGTATTTTTGGCATCCGACGCTTCCTCCTATATAACAGGCCAGTGCATAGTCGTGGACGGCGGCTGGACTTCATATTAAGCGGCATAAGTGACATGAGCGATGAAAAGGCAGCCCTTTCTGGCTGCCTTTTCATCGCTCATATAAGCCTGCGGGAAACTTACGGGTTCCAGGTGCGGTCGGCGGGATTCCGAGCGGTACCGGGTAAAACCACTGGGATTCCTGTGTAATAGATGGTGAATACCCCCTTCGCCACCATTCTGTCCTGGTCATCGTAGACTATGGCCTCAAAAACGCCGGTGGTCTTGCCGTCCTTGACGCAGGTGGCGACTGCCCGCAGATACTCGCCCGTGCCCGGGCGCAGAAAGTTTATGGAAGAGTTCAGGGTAAGCATGGAGCGTCCGCCGGCGGCGGCGGCTACTCCCGTGGCCTCGTCGCAGAGGGCGAAGATAAGGCTGCCGTGGGCGTAGCCTTGAGGGTTCATGCTGTTTTTTGTTAGCTTTACCCTGCACTCGCAGTAGCCCTCCCGTATTTCCACAACCTCTAACCCGTTGTGTAGATTGAAGTTTTCCGCCGTGTTCATGTACTCTTTAAATTTTTTCAGATCCAGCATAAAAAGTACTCCCGTTTGTGAAATAACGGGAGTATTCTATCATCTTTATCGTATTACGTCAATTTTTCAAGGACGACTTTGCCGTCGGAAACTCTTGCTTCCACCTTGTCGCCCGATTTAATCCTGCCGTCCAGCATCATCTCTGCCACGCCGTCCTCGATGACAGCCTGAATGGTCCGCCTGAGAGGACGAGCGCCGTAGACCGGGTCAAAGCCCTGCTCCGCCAGCTTATCCAGGGCTTCATCGTTAGCCGTAAGGGTAATGCCGAGGTCGGCCACGCGTTTGGCCACATTTTTCACCATATTTTCGGCAATCTTTCTGATATACTCCCTCTTGAGCTGGTGGAATACGATGACCTCGTCGATTCTGTTGAGGAATTCCGGCCTGAAGGTGCGCCGCAGGTCGGTCATAACAAGATCACGGATTTCCTCATAGCTGAGGGTTTCGTCGGAGCTCCTGTCGTTGTAGTCGAAGCCCAGGGAAGCGCGGCGCTCCGTGATGTTCTTGGCGCCCACGTTGCTGGTCATGACAATGATGGTGTTCTTAAAGTTCACGTGCCGCCCCTGGCTGTCGGTGAGGAGACCGTCCTCCATAATCTGCAGCATTATATTGAAGACATCCTCGTGGGCCTTTTCAATTTCGTCAAACAGGATTACGGAATACGGCTTTCTCCTGACCTTTTCGGTAAGCTGGCCGCCCTCATCGTAGCCCACATATCCGGGAGGCGAACCGATGAGCTTGGAAACGGTGTGCTTCTCCATGTACTCGGACATGTCCACGCGGATCATGGCGTCTTCGTCGCCGAACACCGCCTCGGCCAGGGCCTTGCAGAGCTCGGTCTTGCCCACGCCTGTGGGGCCTAGGAACAGGAAGCTGCCTATGGGACGCTTGGGGTCTTTCAGGCCGACCCTGCCCCGGCGGATGGCGCGTGAAACGGCGCTGACGGCCTCATCCTGGCCGATGACGCGCTTGTGGATGATTTCCTCCATCTTCAAAAGCCGCTGAGACTCGTCTTGGGTAAGGCTTGTGACGGGCACTCCGGTCCAGCTGGATACCACCGCCGCAATATCCTCCGCGGTGACGCAGCCGCGGCTGCCGTTGCGGCTGTTCTCCCACTTGGCGCGAGCTTTTTCCAGCTCCTCGCGCTGCTCCCGCTCCTGGTCCCTGATTTTTGCCGCCAACTCGAAATCCTGAGCCCTGATGGCGGCCTCTTTTTCGGAGACCAGAGCGTTTATGCGGGCCTCAATGGTCTTCAGCTCGTTGGGCAGCGTCAGGCTTGCCATGCGAACGCGGGAGGCGGCTTCGTCCACCAGGTCTATGGCCTTGTCGGGCAGGAAACGGTCGTTGATGTACCTGCTGGACATGTTGACCGCGGCCTCGATGGCCTCGTCCGTAATTTTCAGCTTGTGATGGGCCTCGTACTTATCCCGGAGGCCCTTAATAATCTGGATGCTCTCCTCCTCGGTGGGCTCGTTCACCATGACAGGCTGGAAACGGCGCTCCAGGGCCGCATCCTTTTCAATGTGCTTGCGGTATTCGTCAAGGGTCGTGGCGCCAATAACCTGAATTTCGCCGCGGCCCAGGGCGGGCTTAATTATGTTGGAGGCGTCGATGGCTCCCTCGGCGGCGCCGGCACCGATTATGGTGTGGAGCTCGTCAATGAACAGGATGACGTTGCCCGCTTTTTGCACTTCCTTGAGGGCTGCCTTTATGCGCTCCTCAAAGTCGCCTCTGTACTTGGTTCCCGCCAGCATTCCGGTGAGATCCAGGGAGACCACGCGGCATTCGGCCAGGTCCTCGGGAACGTCGCCCGCCTCTATTTTCTGGGCCAGGCCCTCCACTATTGCCGTTTTTCCGACGCCGGGCTCTCCAATAAGCACTGGGTTATTCTTGGTGCGCCTGCTGAGGATTTGAATGACCCTCTGAATTTCCTTCTCGCGGCCGATAACCGGGTCCAGCTGGCCTGCCCTGGCCAGTTCCGTAAGGTCGCGGCTGTACTGGTCGAGGGTTTTGGTATCGGTGCGCCTGGAGGCGGTTCTCATTGCGGCGGACTGCTGGGCTTTGGGACGGTATTCGGGGCTGCCGAATACCGACATGATGTCCGTGTATATTTTATTGAGGTCGCCCCCGGCGGATGTTATAATACGGGCGCCGGCGCTGTCCGGCTCCCGGAGAATTCCCATCAGCAGGTGTTCAGTGCCCACATAGTTGTGGGAAAGACGGGCTGCGTCCCCCATAGCCAGCTCGATTACCCGTTTCGCGCGGGGAGTAAGGCCCTGGGTGGGGATGCCGGGAGTGCCGCGGCCCACAAACTTCTCCACCATCTCGTAGAGGAGTTTCAAATCGAAACCGTTTTCCCTCAGTATGCGGGAACCCAGCCCTTCGGTTTCCCCCGCTATGCCCAGAAGCAGGTGCTCTGTTCCCACATAGCTGTGACCCAGCTCGCCGGCGTATCGCTGTGCCTTTGTTATAGCGGCCTTAGCCCGCTCGGTAAATCTGTCTGAATTGCGCATGGGGTAATATTCCTCCTTTCAAGTGTATGTTTTCAGCGGACAAAAGCCGCTTGAACATTTATCATAAGTATTGACATAGTTTTTCCCATTTGGCAGTTTTCCCGGCAGCTAGGCCGGGAAAACGCTTACTTCTTCTCAAGTTCCTTTATCTTGTCTCTCAGGATTATCGCCTCTTCATAGTTTTCCGCCTTTACCGTAGCTTTAAGCTGATGCTTAAGGGCGGCAATTTCCCGCTTTTTCTTTATCTCTTCGCCGGCATCATCCGGTATGGAAGAGGCATGGTTTTCGTCGGCGCCGGTGTCTTCGTCTTCGGTCTCGCCCAGGGTTATCTCTATGTTAGGCCACGTCATTACGGGCAGCATGAACCTGGGGCCGAAGAGCCTGGAACCAAAGCCGAAGCTGGGCAGAAGGCTGGGCCTGTTGAAGAAGTCGTCAAACAGGCTGAAGGGATTGCTCCAAATGCTGCTGAACATGCTCTGGGGCCTCCAGTTGATGGCTTGAGTGTAGCCCTCCTCGTTTGCGCAGTCCATGCACAGATGGACCTCTGTGGTATCTCCGTTTATTGAAGCTTTGTAATGGAAATTTGCAGGTTTATTATTGCATTTTTGGCACTTCATTATTATTTACCCCCTTTAATCAGAAATTGTGTTGATAAGCATTTGCTTGAAGATAGATGCCCGCACCACATCTCTATGCTCTGGACTGATTGGTCTAAGGGCATTATCCCCAATAGCGGATAAAATCAATCTGGCAGACTTTTTGTCCAGGGCGCCTTCGCTTACAGCGTTGGATATAAAAGCGTTGGCCGTACGCATGTCAAGGCTGTCTCCAACAGCGTTCACGGTGTGCATGATAAGCTGTCTGGGCCTTGCGCGCACCCTTGTTATTCTAATATATCCACCGCCGCCCCTTCGGGATTCCACTATGTACCCGTGTTCCGGGGAAAAGCGGGTCGCTATAACGTAGTTAATCTGACTGGGTACGCAGTTGAACATATCAGCCAGAGTGGAGCGCTGCAGTTCTGCGGTTCCATTTGCTTCCTCCAGCAATTCAAGTATAAATTTGGCAATCAGATCACTTGTAGCCACGCCCTCACCTCTTTTGTCTTTTTTTGTTTACCACTAGTTGTCATATATTGAATTTGACCTTTCCTGACCTTGCACC
This sequence comes from Oscillospiraceae bacterium, assembly GCA_050944015.1. GTDB lineage: Bacteria > Bacillota > Clostridia > Oscillospirales > Oscillospiraceae > DUOX01. The sequence continues at coordinate 8,094 of JBMNQG010000052.1, read as the reverse complement.
TTTATAATAATCAGGAAAGGTCAAATTGTCAATACCAATTTTGACCTTTCCTGACCTTCTCAATGCAGAATATCTTAACTATTGCAAAATAGCTCGTGATTGCTGCTGTTTTCTTTGATTTTTAAGATTTTTTATTATTTTGACTTTTTTAAAAAAATATAATTGATTTTTCCTCCATTTGTGTTACAATAGCCGCGTACATAGCCCTATATGGGTAGATTATTTTGGAGGGTTGATAATGGCATACAAAATCAGCGATGATTGCATTTCTTGCGGAGCGTGTGCGGATAACTGCCCCGTGGGATGCATTGATATGGGCGAGGAACACTACGAGATTAATGCCGAGCAATGCATCGAATGCGGCACCTGTGCTGAGAATTGTCCCATGGACGCCATATCCCAGGACGAATAGGTGAGTATTCAAGGGGGTATTTACCCCCTTGAGCAAACCCCAGTCTTGTTCGGCGGAATATCAGCTCGTACATAGGTTAATCTTACAGATAGCAATTATTGTTTAGGCGGGGGCGGTATGCTGTGCATATCGTCCCCTGTTTAATAAGAACTTCGAGGTGCCGTTATGCTGGTTTTTGAGGAATTATGGCCCGGGGGGCCCAAATTTGCCCAGCGGAATGGAGTCTTTATGTTTTCAACGGACTCCGTGCTGCTGGCTGACTTTGCAAATACGACAAAGGTCAGGCGCTGCGCGGATTTGGGATGCGGCGCCGGGGTTCTCACCGTATTGCTGGCGGAGAAAAACCGGGAAGCCTTTATAGACGGGGTGGAGATTCAGGCGGAATCTGCCGCCCTGTGCCGGGAAAACCTTAAGGTCAACCATCTGGACGACAAAGTCCGGGTAATAGAGGGGGACCTGCGGGAGCACCGGAAGCTGTTTAAGGCGGGGGATTACGATTTGGTGGTGTCAAATCCCCCCTATTTTCCCGTGGGCAGGGGAGGAGTCTCGCCCTTGGAGGAGAGGGATATGGCCAGGTCCGAGAGCATGTGCAGCCTTTCGGATATTTGCCAGGCGGCGGCCTACCTTTGCCGCTTCGGCGGAAGTTTTGCCCTGGTCCACAGGCCGGAGCGGCTCAGCGAAGTTTTCTGCGCCATGACGAAGGCGGGCATTGAGCCCAAGCGTCTGCGGCTTGTATCTTCAAGGGCTCAGAGCCCTCCCAGCCTTGCCCTTATTGAGGGGCGCAGGGGCGGAAAGCCGGGGCTTGCCGTAGAGCCCCTGCTTATCATGCATGATGACAACGGAGATTATACTCAGGAGATGAAGCGTATTTACCACCTTTTATAGGCAGCCAATATAAAACCCCCGCCGGGACGCGACTGAATTGCCCGCCGGGAGGATACAACTATGTGGGGAAATATCAAATGGATGGAGTTGAGGAGATGGCAGGAATCCTTTACCTGGTGGCTACGCCCATCGGCAACCTGGGGGACATATCCCAAAGGGCGCTTGAAATACTCTCCAGCGTGGATTTTATTGCCGCCGAGGACACGCGGGTATCCCTTAAGCTGCTGAACCATTTTGGAATAAAAAAGCCGCTGGTGAGCTATTATGAGCACAACAGGGCAGCCAGCGGCGAGAGGATACTGGAGCGCCTTTTGAATGGGGAAAGCTGCGCCCTGGTTACAGACGCGGGAATGCCGGCCATAAGCGACCCGGGAGAGGACCTGGTGCGCCTGTGCGTTGAAAACGGCGTCCGGGTGGTGGGGATACCCGGCCCCTGCGCCGCAGTCTCCGCCCTTGCCGTCAGCGGCCTGCCCACCCAGCGCTTTTGCTTCGAGGGCTTTCTTTCCACCGCAAGAAAGAACCGCTTCGAGCATCTTGAGGCCATAAAGAACGAGCGGCGCACCATGGTGTTTTATGAGGCGCCCCATAAGCTTTTAAATACTCTGCGGGACTTGCTGGAGGTGCTGGGGGACAGGGAGGTTGTCCTTTGCAGGGAGCTGACCAAGCTCCATGAGGAAGTCCTTCGCACCACCCTGTCTGGGGCTATCGCTCATTACGAGGAGACGCCGCCGAAAGGCGAATTTGTAATAGTTCTCCGGGGAGCCCATGAAGAGCGGCCGAAGGAAATGCCGCCCGAGGAAGCCGTGAAAGTGGTGGACGGTTACAGAAATAAGGGCCATTCCCTGAAGGAGGCCGCAAAGCTGGCTTCGGAGGAAACTGGCTTTTCAAAAAACGAGTTATACAATCTGTATGTAAACAGGGAGTCAATCTCCCCGGACGCCGTAGGCCCAGGCGGGGATTGAGCCGTCGGGATTCAGAGATACGACCTCCACGGTGCACATATTGCGAATAGCCGCCGATACAGCGCTGATGTCCGTAAGGGCGTCCGCCGGAGCATAGCTGTACTCGGCGGTTATTTTTTGCTTGAACCCGGCGGATATTGTGGCTGGGCCGCTGTTTTCGGCCAGAATAACATCCAGGATTTCGCCCAGTTGGGAGGGGTCGGACAGCCAACCTACAAAATTGCCGTCCACCTTGACGGCGCAAAGCCTGGCTATGCCCGGAACCTGCTCCAGCAGCGCCCGGGTCAGGCTCCGGGTATTCCTGGAGTAGCCCAAGGCTGTGAACTTGAGGCTTAGCTTATAGCAGCCTTTAAGGCTGACGTCTTCCATAAGTATTTCCTCGGCCAGGGCTTCCGCCCGGCTAACCGCCTGCAGCAGCTGCCAGGGGCTGTATACCTCCTCGGAGCTCCAATTTCCTGCGGTAACGGAAAAACCTGGACGAAAGGTGGAGAGGAAAAACAGCAGAAGTGAGAGAAAAAGCATGGTAAGTTTGGGCAGGGTTATGGAAAAGCGTTTTTGTGAAAGCAGGAGCACTCTTCCGTTCATATAGGGACCTCCAGGTTTACATAATATGTGGTGGCAATATGCTACAATAGCCGAAGGTCGGCGTCAAGGGTTTCGACAAAGGTTCCAATAATGTTACATAAAAAATACAGGGACTCCTGACAGCGGGGTTATCTTCCGAATTGCACACGCATAGGATGTACCATCAATAAAATGGAGGTGCACCTATGGCATACGAGGAAAAAGCGAAAGTGGTGCAGCGGCCGCACAATATAATCCTGGAGGGGAGGACCCACCTGTCCGTATCCGGGGTGGAGGATGTGGAGAGCTTCAACGAGAATGAAATCGTCATGCACACAAGCAAGGGGGACCTTATCGTACAGGGAGACGGCCTCCATATAGAAAAGCTGAGCCTGGATACGGGGGAACTGACCGTTACGGGGCTTGTAACGGACCTGGGTTACGAGGAGGTCAGACAGCAGGGCGGTAGCGTTTGGTCGCGCCTGTTTAAGTAGCTATGGAACTGTCGATAACTTTGCAGTTGGTCCAGGCCTGCGCCGCAATACTGACGGGAACCGCACTTGGGGTATTCTATGACATACTTAAGACCCTGCGGCTCCGACTGCATGTATGGCCGGTAACGGCCGTCCTTGACCTGGTGTTTTGGCTGGTGGCGGCCTTCGCCCTCTTTGCCCTGGGGCTTGGCCCCGGCAGGGGTCAGCTGAGGCTGTTCATGCTGATTTGCACTTTGGGAGGAGCCTTGCTGTATTCCGTATCCTTTAGCCCTGTAATCCTCGCAGTGCTGGGGTATGCGGCCGACTTTATAGGAATAATTTTGGAATATGTTGTCAAGCCCTTTGAATGGCTGGGAAAGCAAATTAAAAAAACTAAAAAAATTTATAAAAATCTCTTTCAAAAATGTGCGAAATGGTTTAGAATATCAAGCAACAGCAAAAGGAAGATTCCCGCAAGGGGACGCACCCACAGAGGGGAGGATGCAGGCGGTGAAACTAAAGCGGGCAGGTATTATTACTAAGGCCGTCATATTGGCCTTGGCGGTATATGCCGTAATCAGCCTGATTTCCCTAAATGCCCAGGTAACGGAAGCCAGGAAGGTCAGAGACGAAACACAAGCCGAAGTGGAAAGACTGAACCAATCGAACGCCGAACTGGAGTATGAGATTAGCCACAGCGACGACCCTGAGACTATCGAGGATATTGCCAGGGATAAGCTTGGACTTGTCATGCCGGGTGAAAAAATCTTCTACGATGTAAGCAATTAAGCTTTAAATATAACAAAACCATAATACACATTATCCGGCACAGGCATGTTATTCATGCCGCGGACAGGAGGGACAAGTCTCATATATGCAGCTTGAAGTGGGGTCAGTCCTTGAGGGCAAGGTAACAAAGATAACCAAGTTTGGCGCCTTTGTGGCCCTGCCCGAGGGGAAAAGCGGGTTGGTACACATCTCTGAAATCGCCAACACCTATGTCAATGACGTGCACGACCATGTGCAGGAAGGTCAGACGGTGAAGGTAAAGGTAATCGGCATTGGCGGTGACGGGAAGATCAATCTGTCGATTAAAAAAGCGGGGGAGAAGTCACGGCAGCCACAGTCGAGACCGCAGCAGTGTGTTCAAAATCAGGCGGGTACCAACTACGCGGAACTGAGTTTTGAGGATAAGCTGAAACAGTTTCTTCAGGAATCTGACAGCAAAATTGCTGCTTCCAAATTTTATGAAAACAGGAGGGGCTCTGGCCGGCGCAGAAGAGATTAAATTATATATTTGTCGCCTTTACACTGGAGAAGTTGAGGCGACATTTTTTGTATAAATTGCAAGGAATATTTACGCCTCACAGGGTTGACTTTATACAAAGAAAGAATTATACTACCATTAGCCAGCTAATTAAATGGCAAGTTCAAATAGTTATGGTGGGTGAAGTCCATTACTGACAAGGAGCTTCTGAACATTTTTACCAATATGGTACGCGCCCAAACCGCTTACATTGACAGGCAACTGTCCTTTTTGAACCTCAGCAACGGACAGGGTGGCGTGATTTTGATGCTTGGTCGTCACGGCTGCTTGACCCAGAATGAGCTTGCCCGTTTTCGACAGGTAACGCCGGCCACGATTAGCATAATGCTTGACCGTATGGAGCGGGATGGCCTTGTGGTTCGCAGCAGCCCCGAAGGCAATAACCGTGTGAAAAACGTTATGCTTACCGAAAAAGGCAAGGAGATTTTTCACAGGCTGGACAAGTTCATGGAGGGGGAACCGGCGGTAGTTTTTAAGGGTCTTTCCGAAGAGGAGAAAAAAATTGCCGCTACTATTTTCAAAAAAATTACTGAAAATGTAATGAAATGATTTCCCTCGCTGGGGTAATCATAAAATCAATATTGCAGGAGGAATATAAATGGCATTATCCAACTATCAAAAGATGGCTCTTGGAAAGTTCAACGTTGACTACGAGCAGCGCGTTGATTTTGATAAGATGCGCAAGGACAAGCATAAGAGAGCCATGGATGCTATGGAGAAGGACAACATAGCAATCATCATAACATGGAACGCTGATAACTGTCGTTATCTGACTTCCGCTTACCTGACAACCCCCAACCGTGCCGGTGAGTATCAGTTCTGCACCTTCACCAAGAACGGTCTGGCAACCTTCTACAGCGGAACACCCGAGGAGACCAGGCGTCGTATGCCCTGGATGAACGGCCGCGTTTACGAGGCCTTTGGTTCCGCTCTTAAGGCCGGCGTTTTCGCTCCCGACGCCCCCGCCATCCAGCGCCAGGTCGACTTCGTCCTGAAGGACTTGGAGGAGGCAGGCCTTAAGCCCGCAACCTGCGACAGTGACGGCAAGGTTCTGGCTGAGAACGACGGCTATATCGGCGTCGAGGGTTCGGCTATGATTCACCTGTACCTGGAAGCTTTCAAAATCAGAGGCTACAAGGCCGTCTGGGCCTGCAAGACCCTGGACATTGCCCGTGCCATAAAGACCTCCGAAGAGATTAAAATCATGCGCCAGGTGGCCGCAAACACTGAGATAGCCTTTGCTGCTATTGTGGATGCCATTCGTCCCGGCATCAAGGAGTGCGAGCTGGTCGGCATAGGCCTACAGGCCCTGTACGCCGAGGGTATTGACCATTCCGAGGACCTGGTGTGCATGTCCGGTGAGAACACCAACCCCTACAACTGGACATTCACCGACAAGATTATTCGTCCCGGCGATGCCATATATGTAGACGTTGACGCCGCATCATATCTGGGCTACAAGAGCTGCGTCTACCGCACCTTCTACTGCGGACGTCCCACTGCCGATCAGGAGAGGACCTATTATCAGGCCCTTGAGATGCTGCGGGGCGGAATTGACGCCTGCAAGGCCGGAAACACCAACTATGACATCATGCGCGGTTTCGGCCTGACCGATAAGGTACGTCTGGAAGCCTGGGGCACCACCGAATGGGCAGGACACGACCCCTGGGCACTGGCTCACGGCTGCGGACTGACCCTGCACGACCGTCCCTTCGTAGCTCCCAGCTATATGAGGAACGGCGGCGAAGAGATCGTGCTGGAGCCCGGAATGGTTCTCGCCATTGAAACCTATGCCGGCGCCCCCGAATACCGCACCGGCGCCCGCCTTGAGGATATGGTTCTCATCAACGAGGACGGCGAAGGCGAAGTTATTTCCCGCTTCCCCATTGACGAGCCTCTGGTTTGCTGGAGAGATTGGCCTGCAAATACTCGCGGTATAAAGATGTAGTTTAGTGTTTGGCAGCACTAGTGACTTAGTGCACTATTTCTAACCCATATAATACATTTTGTAATAAGGAGTAATTATTATGGCAAATCTGTCTCTGTTTGATCTCACAGGTAAAAATGCCGTTGTTGTCGGCGGAGCCGGCGGACTTGGACAGGCCATTGCGGAAGGCCTTGCCGAGGCCGGCGCACAGGTTATGATTTCTTCCCGTAAGGAAGAGTCTCTTAAGAGAGCTTGCGCGGAAATCAAGGAAAAGACCGGTCTGGATATCCTCTATTGTGTTGCCGACGCCACCAAGGAGGATGAGGTTAAGAAGCTCCTGGCCACAGCCCTTGAGAAGATGGGCTCTGTTCAAATCCTTGTCAACGCCCAGGGCTTCAACAAAAAGTTTCCCGGCACCGAGTTCCCGGTTGAAGCATGGGATCAGATGTTTGATGCCAACGTCAAATCCGTCATGCTGACCTGCAAGCACTTCGGTAAGTATTTCAAGGACAACGACATCCACGCCAAGATCATAAACCTCAGCTCTGTGCGTGGTATTCGTGCCGTTGGCAACGGCGGCGGCGGCAACGTAGGCTACTGCGCCACCAAGGGTGCTGTCGAGATGCTCACCAAGGCATATGCTTCCGACCTGCGTCCCAATGTGCAGGTTAACGCCATTGGCCCCACCATTACCTACACTCCCATGATGGTCGGCATCCTGCCTGACGATCCTGCTGAGCGTGCCAAGCTTGCAGCCGCTATGCCCGCAATGCGCATCGGCGAAGTGGACGACATGAAAGGCCCCGCCATCTTCCTGGCCTCCGCTGCCTCCGACTTTGTCACCGGTTCCACTATCTACCCCGATGGCGGCTTGACAGCCATTGGCTAATCGATTATATTTCTCAATGGAAAACTTTGCAGGAGACGTGTTTTACACGCCTCCTGCAAGGCGCGTCTATCTACACCTTTATAAGAAAGGATATTTTAAATGAGAGCTGAAGACATCAAGAAAATAGCTATGTACGGAGCGGGAACCATTGGTGGAGGGTTTGCCGCATACTTTGCCCTTAAAGGGCTGGATGTAAATGTGTATGTCCGAAGCGAAGCCTCAAAGCAGAGGGCTATACCCAAAATTCAGGAGCCAATTGACTCCTACATCAAATACGGCATTATCGAATCTGGCGATGAGCTTTGGAAAAAGATCCATATAACCACCGATCCTGAAGAAGCCTTTACCGGAGTCTATTTTGTCCAGGAGAACGGAGCCGAAGATATCAAGCAGAAGCATGAGATGGTAGCTATCATGGAGAAGTATATGCCTGCAGACGGCATTATAGCTTCTTCCTCTTCCGGCACCCCTGCAACCCTGATTGCGGAAAAGGCTCAGCATCCCGAGCGCATTATAGTCGGACATCCCTTTAACCCCGCCTATCTCCTGCCCCTCATTGAGATTTGCCCCGGCGAAAAAACCGATCCCGCGGTTGTTGAAGAGGCCCGCAAATTCTACAAACTGCATGACAAGGCGCCTGTCGTCATGAGGAAGG
>JBMNQG010000051.1:0-12840 GCA_050944015.1 Oscillospiraceae bacterium | reverse complement strand
CGTCTATGCCTATCCTATCCCCGGAAGAAAATATTATCAGCTTCTCCATGAGGTTTTTAAGTTCTCGGATGTTTCCGGGCCAATCATACTTGAAAAAGAGATCATATAGTTCCAATGACAGGTACGCTTTTTTGCCGTAAAGCTGGTTAATTTCCCGCAAGAGCTGGTCAATCAGATATGGGATGTCCTCCCTCCGCTCCCGGAGCGGAGGAATATGGAGGGTAACCATGCTTATTCGGTAATAGAGATCCAAACGGAATTTGTTTTCCTGGGTCATTTTGAAGATGTCCCGATTGGATGCGGAAATAATCTTTGCGTTAATCTTTATTTTTTCGCTGCCGCCCACCCTGGTCAGCTCCTTATCCTGCAGGACGCCAAGAAGTTTTGCCTGCAGATTGTAAGGAAGCTCGCCTATTTCGTCAAGGAATAGGGTTCCGTTGTTGGCAAGTTCAATCAGTCCCTTTTTTCCTTTTGCCGAGGCGCCCGTAAATGCGCCTTTTTCATACCCGAACAGTTCCGATTCCAGAAGTGATTCCGGTATTGCCCCGCAATTAATTTTTATAAAGGGGCGGTTTTCCGGATCGGGATAGGCGTTTTCATGAAGGAACTTTGCAAAATAGTCCTTTCCCGTCCCCGTCTCGCCCAGCAGCAGCACCGACAGCCGCTGGCCGATAAGCTTGTCCATATGCTGTATTGCAAAACGTATATTGGCAGCGTTAGAAATAAATTTTTGCACCGTCATGGGCGTTTTGTTTTGCTGCTTGCCATGAACGCTAGCCTCCTGCCGGACAAGTTCAGTAATATTTCGCGAAATGGTAACCACATACTGGAGATTTCCGTCGTCGTCAAAGACGGGAACTCCTGTGGATAACAGCGAAACCCCGTTGTTGTACGTATTAATGCTGGTGTATTGCTTTCTGGTACGGACAACTTCAACCGAAACACATGTGTCTGATATACTTCCGGGATAATGCTCAAGGATAGACACACCCTGTGCATCCTTGTCCAGCCCCGTCATTTCTCCGAACCTGGCGTTGGAAAATACATGCCTCAGATTTGCGTCACAAATGGTTATGCCCTCGCCAATGCTGTTGAGAATTTTCTCAACCCTCTTGAACATGCTGTTGTCCACATACGGCGGCTTCGTCTTCGGCCTTATGTAGAGGGTATGAGGCTTGCTGTTCAGTTTGATGACGGTCTTTGATATATCGCCAGGAAGGGTTATCCCTTTAAATACCTGGCTTTACCTGGCTTTCAGGCTGGTACAGGACCTTAAGCCGATTTAACCCCAGTTCTGAAGCGAACTCCTCCAGCATTACAATTACGCGGGATTCAAAATCGACAACACAGAGTATTTCATATTTGGTTAAATCAACAGGGGCATAGCTATCCATGTTCCACCTCGGTACCGAAATATTATTCTCATATATGCAAATTTGATGTATAGAGCCCGCCTCCCATATGCAAACTTGCATATTCAATTGGGGGGCTTATAAATTTTTATTTATAAAAAATCTCAAAAATGTGGCTTGAAAGCTATCTGTTTTATAAAATTTTGACAGAGCAACCTTCAAACATTGTCGGTAAAAGAGGTATTTTCAATAATAGAAGCTATGTCACCGTAAGTATATCAAATTTCAAATTCCAGTCAACAACAAAATCCTGGAACTGATTAATATGAAATCAGCTTGCCGTATTTATGTATTATTGCACATTAAAAACGACGAAAACATTGACGAAAACATTTTTTTATTTTGCAGGTAAAACCGCAAAAAAGTTGGCCTCTGAATTGCTAGTGTTTAGCTGTAGCGAATATTGGTCAAGGAGGAACCAAGATTGAGAGACGTATACATAATCGGTTCAGACACGATTAAGTTTTGAAAGTATAAAGACGTGTCTCATAAGGAGCTTACCCGGATGACTGTAGAGGCCTGTCTAAAGGATGCGGGCCTGGACAAGAGCGCTATTCAGTCCGTGTTTTTCGGCAACGGGCTTTGGGGCTGCACCCACGACCAGCACGGCATACGCGGCCATCTGGCAATGCGTTACTGCGGCATTGACGGCATTCCCATAACCAACGTAGAGGCGGCCTGCGCCACAGGCACTCTGGCCCTCCACTGTGCCTGGAAAGATATACAAACAGGACTGTACAACTGCTCTCTCGCGGTGGGCGTAGAAAAGCTTATCTGCGACGACAAGCGGCGCTCGCTGGCGGCTTTCAACTCATACATAGACGCGGAGAACACCTCTTCGGTTTTTAAAACCTGGGATGACTGGATGGAAGCCAACGTCAAAATAGAAGTCCCGGAAATCCCTGTCAAGCAGAGGAGCCCCTTTATGGATCTTTACGGCTACATGGCTCGCTGGCATATGGCCCGTTTTGGAACTACTGTAGAACAGCTTGCTATAGCGGCCTCAAAGAATCATTATCATTCCACGATGAATCCCAAGGCCCAGTATCAATTCCCTGTGTCCGTGGAGGAAGTTTTAAACGACATACCGGTAAGCTGGCCCCTAACCCGCTCAATGTGCTCCCCCCTCACAGACGGAGCGGCCTCCGCCATTGTCTGTTCCAGGCAGTTCCTTGAACAGCTGCCCAAGGAAGTCCAGAAACGCGCCGTTCGCCTGGCCGCCACAGTGTACGCCAGCGGCGACAACAGTGATTTCGATTCCCCTTACAACCATGTGCGGGAGGCCGCAAAGAAGGCTTATGAAATAGCCGGACTTACCCCCGGCGACATCGATGTGGCGGAGGTCCACGATGCCACAATTATAGGCGAGATCGTCCAAATCGAAAACATGGGCTTCTGTCCGATTGGAGAGGGCGGACGTTTCACCGAATCCGGAGCCACCAGGCTGGGTGGAAAGATTCCAGTCAACACTTCCGGCGGCATGGTTTCAAGAGGCCACCCCGTCTCCGCCTCAGGTCTGGCCATGATAGCAGAGCTGGTAACACAGCTTCGCGGGGAAGCCGGAGCGCGTCAGGTAAAAGGCGCCAAATATGCCCTCTGTGAAAACAGCGGAGGAATGATCAAATACAAGGACGCGGCTGTCGCCATCACTATATTGGCAAAAGATTAATGTAGGAGAGTGGTGCAAGTGAACAAGGTGGTAAACAGTCATCAAGCCATAGAAAAGATAACCGACGGTTCTTCAATACTTGTCAGCGGCTTTGTGCTGCGGGGGGCCCCCAACGACCTGCTGAAGGCCCTTCTGGACAAAGGTGTGAAGAACCTCACGATTATTACCAACGATAGCGGACTTCCCGGCGAAAATGCAATATGGGCACTTATGGAAGCCGGACGAGTGAGGAAATTCGTCTGTTCATTCCTGGGTTTGAATCCGGCATCCGGCAAGATGATGATGGAACATCCGGAGATGTTCGAAATCATACCCCAGGGAACCCTTGCTGAGAAAATACGCTGCGGCGGCTCCGGCATACCAGGCTTTTTGACCCCCGTGGGCGTGGATACCGAAATTGAAAAAGGAAAAACGAAGATAGTGATGGGCGGCAAGGTATGCCTGCTTGAGGAAAGCATCCACGCCGATGTGGCTCTCATCCATGCTACAAAGGCTGACGCCTACGGGAACTGCTTCCTTAGAGGCTCCAATAAATGCTTTGGAGCGATTATGCCCATGGCTGCCGACTATGTCATAGCAGAAGCCGAAGAGATTGTTGAAGTGGGCGGAATCGATCCGGAGCTTGTAACTGTACCTGCCGTATTCGTAGACGCTGTAGTGAAGGTTGGTGAATACAATGTTGGACAATAAGCATTTTATTGCAAAACGCGTTGCTCAGGAGCTGAAAGACGGTTACACCGTAAACCTTGGAGGCGGCGCGCCAAGGAGCTACGTTCCCCTTTATATTCCCGAGGGCATAACCGTTACTTTCCACACCGAGAACGGAATTTTAGGCGTAAACGGCCAGCCCGAGCCAGGCTTTGAGGACAACGATATCTTTGACGCGGGGGGAGAACACGTCACCATAGCCCCCGGAGCCGCCTTTATAAACAGCGCCCTCAGTTTTGGGATAATGAGGGGCGGCCACCTGGACGTTACGGTTCTCGGGGCGTTGCAGGTAGATGCGGAAGGAAGCCTTGCTAACTGGTGCATACCAGGTTATCGCATGATAGGCATGGGCGGAGCCATGGATCTGGTCTGCGGGGCCAAAAAGGTTATAATCGCCACGGAGCACACCAATAAAGGAAAGCCCAGAATAATTCAAAAGTGTACATATCCTCTGACCGGAAAACGCGTTGTGGACTTAATCATAACTGAAATGGGCGTAATTAAAGTAACGCCCAACGGCCTGCTGCTGACTGAAATAGCCAGTAACGCCACGGTGGACCAGGTCCGTGCCGTCACGGCAGCTCCTCTTGCCGTTGCAGCCGATCTGAAGATTATTCCCAGAGATATGCAATAAAAAATAAAACCGATAAGGAGGACTGAAAATGGCAAGAAAAAAACTGGAAAGCGACAAGGTGTTCGACGAGTGGTTGGAACGAAACAATAAACGCATAGGCGAAATATACGTGGCGCAGGTAGGGGAATACCCGCCCACGCTTGACAATTTCTATGGCGCCGTAATTAACGAATATGTCACAACGGACGTAATCCGGCACTATGTTGACGCCATAGGAGATCGTAATCCCCTTTTCCGCGACGAAAACTATGCAAAAAAGACCAGATGGGGCGGAATAATAGGCCCTCCGACCATGACCGACTCCATCGCCCAGCCCTATCCTTTCAAGCAGCAGCCCGAGGAGTTTGCAAAATTCAACAAGCATGTATGCTTCCCCTACGGGAACAGGCGGGAGATATTAAAGCCCATACGCCCCGGTTATAAGATGAAGGTCATACATCGCTATCTGGGAGTTACCGAAGTTGAGACTGAGCTGCCCGAGCCCATCCGGGAATTTGACGAGGTTGTCCGGAGGGAGTTCGTCAACCAGTATGGCGAGGTATGCGCAATCGTCTATTCCTACATGCGCCACCGCATTAATTTTGACTGGGTGCCGGAGCGCTCGATTTACAACGTGGAAAGGCGCCGCCCGAAACTGACTGACGAGGAGCGCGACGCTATTTACCGTAACTATGACAACGAAAAACGCCGCGGCGCCGAAGCCCTTTACTATGAGGACGTTTCCCTCGGCGACAAGATTTCTCTGCATCCCATAGGGCCCTCCACGGTATACGACACTGCCGCTTTCTACACTGCAATTGCCGGACACGCTGTCGCTTTTGAACTTGAGTGGGAAAGGATCAAGCTAAATCCCGACTTCCACTGGTTGGACCCCGAGGTAAACGCCTGGACTTGCGGAGGTACCTGCCACTTCAAGGACAATTTTGAGGACCCCAAGGCGCACACATGGCTATACTGCGGAGGATACGCAGTGGGATTCCAGGGCCAGAACGAAGGACTTCTTGGCAGGATGCTTACTAACTGGATAGGAGACAACGGCTTCATAAGGCTCCTGGATACCCGGACAGTGCAGTACCCCATGGTTGGGGAAATATTCTACAACAGCGGGGAGGTGACTGGAAAGAAGATTGAGGACCGAAATTATCTGGTCGATTTGAAGGTTGAATGCAGGAATCAGGACGGTGCGGTTCTTCTCACAGGTACAGCGCAAGTGCAGCTACCCTCCAAAAACGATTTCTACCCCATATTTTAATTTTTAAAGCCAGTGCCTAGCATATTTGCAACGCCTTCCATACGCCTGCATGACAAAAATTGTAAAGGAGAGTACGCAAAATGAAAAGGCTTCTCGCGATTTTACTGGCGCTTGCCATGTGTTTTGTCTTATTCGCTGGCTGTGATGGCTCCAAGAAGACTGACGACGGCAAAACCGATGTGACTGCCGGTAAATCCGACCAAAGCACGGCACAGAAAGACGAATCGAAACCCGATGCGGGTAATGAGAAAGACGATTCATTCTCCGAAACGGTATACAACGGCGGCAAGCAGTGCTGGATACTTGTTCCAACCACCGACGCACCCAGCCTTATCACCATCTGCAACTCAATGGGCGAAATGATGGCCGAAAAGGGCTTTACCTACGAGATCAAGGATTGCAAGGGCGACGACGCCAACTATGTTACCTACATTGAAAACGCCATTACCGCAGGCGACGTAGGCGTTTTGATGGTTGCCGCCATGTCCGTTTCTGCCATCCAGGACGCCTGCCAGGAGGCGATGAAGGCGGGGATAATCCTGGTAATGCTGGGCGCAGACCCCATGACTCCCTCGCCAGCGACGGGATTCGAGGGCTATGGCATAGACGCGGTTATAATTACCTCCTATGCTCTAACGGGTTATTACTGTGTAAAGACTGCCGAAGAATTTGCAAAGCTGAATAAAGACGTTCTTGTGGCCGATGAAAACGGAATTCCCGTCGCCGTAAACACCTATTACGATATTGAAGACGGCGCAAAGCGCTCAAATGCAATGATAGGCGAACTCTACTACAGTGATACTCTCTACTGCTACAACGAAAAATCCTTCTACGGCGACGACGCCCAGACCATGGGTTACGACTGGGCCCAGACCGTCATGACATCCAATCCCAACGTGCGAATTTTTTTGACTTACGAGCCTGATGCCGCCCTAGGCGTCTGCTCATACCTTGAGGAATATGCGGCAGACAACGGACTTGATCTGAGGGAATTCTGCGTTATTAACAATTACCTTGACGAAAATGCCGAGGCCCTGTATGACAAGGCCGTCTCCGACCCCGCCAGCACCGCGTACAAGGGATACGTCTCATACGGCGGCACCAACGTCGAAACCGGCCAGACCCTTGCCAAGCTCGCTCTGGGCCGCATAGACGGCACCTATTCCTTCGGCTATCGCTATGTTGACCAAATCAATGTAAAAACAACTTTCGGCTATGAGGCGCACTGGGAAGACGGAATGGAGACCCCAGCTGCGGAATACGAATCCCTTGACTGGAAGCTGCCGGAATAAACAGCTGATAACCAAACTCATCAGGCGGCGCAGATAAACTTTGCGCCGCCTGATGGGCGGCCTTTCATAAAAGCTTATGAGAGAAATCTCAAAGGGGTGCTGAACTTTGGAAGATACAATTGTCCTTTCCCTAGAGCACATCACAAAAACATATCCGGGTGTTGTTGCGCTTGATGATGTATCGATCTCCTTTCGAGCGGGTGAGGTTCACGCTATTGTGGGAGAAAATGGCGCCGGCAAATCAACCTTCATAAAAGTAATAACAGGCGCTGTCAGGCCCGACAGGGGCGTTATACGCGTACACAACTGTACATACAACTATATGCACCCCGCTATAGCAAGGCAGCACGGGATTGAATGCATCTACCAGGAATTTAACTTGATAGATTCTCTTTCCGCCGCCGAAAACATTTGCTACGGCCACAAATATGGGAAACTGGTTAACCAAAAGGCGATGAACGCTGTAGCGAAAGAAATCTTCGACCAATTCGGCATAGACATTAATCCCAAAACGCTGGTAAGGGACTTGGCCAGCGCCCAGCGTCAGATTGTGGAAATAGCCAAGGCCGTTACCAAGAACGCCAAAATACTTATACTTGACGAGCCTACCGCTCCCTTAACCGTCTCGGAGATAGAGATTCTTATGAAAATAATAGACCAGATGAAGGCCCAGGGGACCACGATAATCTACATTTCTCACAGACTGGACGAGATATTCAGGGTTTCGGACAGGGTATCCGTCCTCAGGGATGGAAAACACATCATCACGCTGAACACCTCGGAGACAAACCGTCAGGAACTAATAAAACTCATGGTTGGCCGGGAACTCTCGCACGCATATCCCAAGAGAAAAACAAAGCGCGGCAAAGTTGCCCTCGAGCTTGTCAACCTGACGGGTAACGGAGTAAGAGAGATTTCCTTTAAAGCATACGAAGGTGAGATTCTGGGAATAGCCGGCCTTGTGGGAGCGGGCAGGACTGAAATAATGAAGGTCGCCTACGGGGCGGAGAAAAAACAATATGGCCGCATTTTTATCCATGGTAAAGAGGTGGACTTGAAAAGCCCCAAAGACGCAATGGCGCACGGCATGGGCCTCATACCGGAAGACCGCAAGAGAGAAGGCTGCTTCCTAATGGAAAGCATATCTTGGAATATCGTTTACAACATTACCAAAAGAATTTCCCGCTTCGGCTTTATTAATAAAAAGAAAGAAAGCGAAATAGCCTCAAAATACTTCAATCGGCTGAGAATAAAGGCACCCAGCCTAAATCAAAAGGTGCTAAACTTGTCAGGAGGCAACCAGCAAAAGGTCGTAGTGGCCAAGGCGCTGGCGTCGGATTCCGATATTATCATATTCGACGAGCCCACCCGCGGCATTGACGTGGGAGCCAAACATGAAATTTACGAGCTGATGAACGAACTTTGCGCAGAGGGTAAGTGCATTATCATGATTACTTCCGACATGGAAGAGCTTCTGGGAATATCTGACAGGATAATAGTATTCGCCGAACGCAGGTTTTCCGGTGAGCTGACCAAGGAAGAGTTTTCCCAAGAGGCAATTCTTGAACTGGCGTCCGGCGGAGAGATGGAGCACATAGCGGGGGTATAAATATGAAGAATGTCAAGAGAGTGCTGAAAGACTACGTAATGTATGTGGTTCTTATCGTATTGATGATTATATTTTCTTTAAGGAGCCAGAACTTTTTCTCGCCACAAAACCTTCTGAATATACTTAACCAGAATGCCTATCTTATAGTCGCTGGCGTAGGTATAACCTTTATCATGCTGGCGGGCGCCATGGATCTTTCAATCGGCTATCAAATGTCGGTTAACGCGGTGTTGCTGGGCATAATGGTTAGAGAGGGCATAGAAAACTCCGTCGTGCTTCTCATCACCGGCATCGCAGTGGGCGTGCTGCTGTCCACAATAAACGGGCTAATATACGCACGGCTGAAAATATTCCCGTTCATCATCACCCTCGCTATGCAGTACATCCTGTATGGCGTATCCTATATCCTTTCGGAAGCGAAAACCTTTAAAGGTTTCGACTATACGTTCAAATTTATAGGCAGTCACAAGTTCGAGATTGATTTTGGCTCGACGACCATACTTTTGCCCATGGGCATAATTGTGATGGTGATTACGGTTCTGATAGGCTCATTTATACTAAACAAAACCTTTTTTGGCCGTAATATCTACGCGCTGGGTTCCAATCCGGAAGCCGTCTCCCTGTCGGGTGTCAGTGTGGCAAAAATGAGGATTGCCATATTTGCCCTGGCAGGTTTCTTCTTCGGACTGTCCACAATTATGGCCATTGGGCGGACCGGAAGCGCCACCTCGGGAACAGGGGCCGGATCTGCAATTGAGTTTGTTGTTATGGCCGGCGCCATGTTGGGTGGCATCAAGATGGGAGGCGGCGGTGGAAAAATGAACAACATGGTTGTCGGCATGCTTATAATCGGCGTGCTCAACAACGGAATGGACCTTGCGAATCTCAGCAATTACTGGCAAAAGATTGCCATGGGCGTAATTCTCCTAATAGCCATTACGATTGATGCGCTTCAGTCCGAAAGCGTTATTAAAAGAGCAAAAATGGTGATGATAGAGCTCCCGGAAAAAACGGAAGAAAAACAGTCGGAAGAAACTCCGACCTCCACATAAATCAGCACCCCATATTACAGCCAGCTAAGTTCCAACTTTCATTAACTTAACATTATTCCATACCGCCAGCTCACCAGAAAGCGGCCCGGCAAGCGTGCTTGCCGGGCCGCCTTTAAATTAATCCAGCTTAATTCCCCAAATAATCTGGGCTCTCGTTCCTACAACCACCGTATTTTCAAACACCGCCGGGGAGGCTTCTATATTGCCGCCCAAATCCCTGGAATCCAGCACCTCTCCGGTAAGCCCATCCAGCAAATATATGTATCCGCCGGATGTGCAGTATACGATATATCCCTTTCCTTCCTCGTTATAAATCGCCACCGGAGAGCTCCAGCTGTAAATCAGTGTCTTAAACTCCCAGACCGCCTCTCCCGTGCGCTTGTCGAGGGCCACCAGCTTGCCCTCGGAGGCGCCGGGAGTCCGGGCCACCGGGAAGAAAATAAGGTTGCTGAGGCCGTTTTTGCCCAAGGCGGGGGAGCCCTGTACGCCGCCGGAAACGCCGGAGACGGTGTGGCATTTGTAATCCACCTGCCACACAATTTCCCCGGTGACGGCGTCTATCTTAAAGATGGGCACTGCGACCGTTTGTCCCTCGTAGGCCCTCCACCCTGCGTGGAAAGAGGGGCTCACATACACATAGGGGTGGCCGTTCTCCAGCTCCAGCACCGGCGTACAGTTGGTGTCGTCCAAAACGTCCTGAACCCATTTAAGCTCCAGCGTGTTCAGGTCCAGGCACATAAGATTGCCGCCGTTGTCCGGCATTATAATATGCCCGCGCCAGATGACGGCGCTGGCCTCCATGCCCAGCCAGTATTTTCTGCCGGTGCGGGCGCCCTTGTAACGCCATTTGACCACCCTGTCGGGGTTAACGGATACGGTCCCCGCCTGGCTGTCGTACTGGGTGTTAAGCTTTATTATATAGAGAATTCCGCTCTCTCCGGGATATATGAGCTGGTCCGTCTCCGCATCCACAAGAGGCGCGCTGTCGAACATATGCCACGCCCGAAGAGCAAAGCCGTCGTTGTTGCCGAATTCATACAGTATGCTGCCGTCAATAAGGCTGATGATAAAGGCCCTGCTCTTTCCCCTGTTGCTGTCATATCCGGCGCCCACGTAAAGGAGGGGATAACCCCTGGGGTCCAGGGAGCCGGCTCCCTTGAAGGTGTAGCCTATATATAAGGCGTCCCGGGTGGCCTTGCCTGTGTCCATCTCCAGAAAATAAACGTAGCCGTCCATGGCGGCGTATATGACCTCGGTCAGCTCTTCCTGCTGCCTAGCCCAGTCGTACATGTTCTTCATGACTGCCCTGGTCTCCTTGGGCCACCTGACGATGAGGGGCTGGCCGGTCCAGCCGTTCCCTGTCCAGACCGCGCCGTCGGGGGCCTGGAGGGAGGCGGTACCCTTGGTCCAGTAGCTGCCAAAGCGCTCCTTGGACAGGTTGGCAAAGCCAAATGAGGCGCTGTCGCGGAAATTGTTGCCCCGGAAGGTGATTATGCCCTCCAGCCCGGTGTAATCCGCGCCGTAGCCAAAATCTATATGCTCCTCCGAAACATACTCCTTCACTATTTCCCCGTTAACCTCAACGGCGGTTTCAATTATTAAATTTGAAGGCTCGGTGCCGGACACCGGGCCGGGGGAAAACTCCGGCAGCGGCTCCGGGGTGGGCTCGGGCTCCGGAGTCTCTTCCGGCTCCGGAAAAACAACCTCCTCGGTAACCACGGGAGGGGGGGGCGAAGGCGCCGCAGCGTCCGTCTGTCCCGGCGCGGGGGTGCCGGCGTCCATTATTGGTTCCGCCGTCGAGTTTTTATATACCAATATGCCTAACAGGCATATCAATACAGCAAGTACCGCCGCCCCGAAACCGGACCAGGGCGATTTTTTCTCCAGGGTATTTCTTTTTTTACCCTTTGCCATTACACTACCACCTATGCTGCAAATTGATTGGACAGTTTACGATTATACTTTACCGCATCGACAAAATCAAATAAAAATACAGCCGCGGTTATTATTCCGTAAAATGGACATGGTTGTTTATATGATCCTGGCAGAAGCAGTGGTAGCCCTGGCATCTTGAACAATACCGGAATTCAAGATTGGGATAGTCCGTGTCCGTCCTTCCGCAGACGGCGCATTTACGGGTATAGGGCTGTCTGGCCTGCTCCCTGTTTATGCGCCTGGCCTCCCTGCGGAAATTAACAGTGTTTCTGGAAGCCCGGGCTTTGTAGGGCCTTAAATAGTCAAGCAGGTATTCGCCGCAGAACAGCAGGTAGTTGAGCACGGCCACAACGGGAAGAAGGTTTGCCGGGAAACTCAGCCGCAGGATTTCAATGATGAAAAAGGCCGCGTCGAACAAAGCCAGCCATTTGATTTTGATGGGAATGAAGAAAAACAGCAAAACCCGCGTATCCGGGTAAAGCGTGGCGAAGGAAAAGAACATGGAAAGGTTGATGAAGGAAGCGCTGACGGTGAAATTCCTGCCTGTTATGCCCCAAAATACAAAACCGTATATGATTGTAAACAGGATTCCGGACAAATAATATACTGTGAACTTGGCGGTTCCCCAATGGCGTTCCAGTGTATTGCCAATGAAGTAATAAAAATACAGAAAAATAACCAGCCAAAAGTCGAATCTTTCCGGAATCAGGACAAAAGTAACAAGCCGCCAGATTTGTCCTCTGGCTATCATAGCGGGACTGAAAGTCAGCATCTGCAGGAACAGCCCCGTGGTATCCATCATGCTGAAAAACCAGACTATAGCGTTGCCTATGACGATATAAAGCATCAGGTTCCGCACCCCGAACCGGGGATGCCTGTAGCAGAACCTGTCCACCGCATTCATTAGTTTTTTCACAGGGAGCCCCCTTTCAGGTTCAATATAATCCAATGATAACCGTTTTTATACCTCAAGTCCATAAATATTTTGTTAAATGTGCCGTGGCCTTCTGCCGTAAATCAGTTTAAAATAATTAGAAAAATTTACACTTTAATTTATACTTTATACTTTATGTCCACTTTTCTATATGCTATGATATAACCGCAGTGGTTTCCGCGGTTTTCAAACAATGTTGACTTTATCCGGTATACACCTGAAGGCAAATCCAATGATACAAAATCAAGAGTTAAGTGAGGTAGTAGATATGAGCAGTATCACAAACCGGGTCTTTACATCCGAATCGGTAACCGAGGGCCATCCCGACAAGATCTGCGACCAG
>JBMNQG010000050.1:0-13045 GCA_050944015.1 Oscillospiraceae bacterium | reverse complement strand
GACCGGGACGGTGTCAACATGCTCGGGGGCGGCGTCCTCATCCTCCATGTGGTAAATGTCGACTTCCTCCACTTCAAGGGCGGGAAGATAAATGGAAACGCTTACGCTGTCGTTGGGTTGCCACTCGTTGCCCTCGCCGTCATAAATCTTGATATCGTAGGCTGCAAGAACAATGCCGTCCTCCAGCTCCACAGAAACAGGCTGGGCGGTGACATACGCTCCCTGGGGCAGCAGGCCGCTGATGGATATAACGGCGCCGTCGATGGCGGTTGTTCCGATGGTCTGGTATGTAAGAATATCAACCGGCGCATCGGTCTCTTCACCGTCGCCGCCTTCGCCAGGCTCTTCAGTATCGCCGGGCTCTTCAGTGTCGCCGGGCTCGCCGCCTTCTTCTGGATCTCCGGGCTGGCCGGGCTCGCCGCCTTCTTCTGGCTCTCCGGGCTGGCCGGGCTCGCCGCCTTCTTCTGGCTCTCCGGGCTGGCCGGGCTCGCCGGGTTCTCCGGGCTCGCCGCCTTCTTCTTGCTCTCCGGACTCTCCGGGTTCGCCGGGCTCAACAGACTGTGCCTGCTCCTGGCTGTCAGTCTCCGGGCCTTCCGCGATTACCGGCGTATATAAAGTCAGGGCCATGATGAATACCAGGACTATCGCCAGTAATTTTTTAAACTTCTTAGTCATTATCCTTGCTCCTCCCATAATAATTAATTTGATGCAATAGTTTCCTGTTCTTCTTCGGGTTCTTCGCTGGTTTCAAGCGCGTCGTCTATGAGCTTTAGCAATTCCAGAACGCTGCGGAATTTTTGCGCCTTGTTTTTTTCCACCCATATCACCTGTCCCTGCCACGTGGCATGCTGGCGGTACTGGACGTGGACAATGAAAGTACCCTCTCTGCCTCTTTGCTTGGTTACCTTTTCAATATCCACCATAGCCGTCTCCCTTGTTTTTGTTTCTTGCCTCTTTTTGTTGGCGTTCCTATTAAAACTGCGAATTTCGTTTGCCGCTTGGGGGAAATTTACCCTGTCGTAGTAATGGTCCATATGCTCAATCATCTGCAAAATTGAAGAAAAATTAATGGGTTCTTCCGAAATTCTGCTGTAGATTCTGCCTGCCGCATCCTGCTCATTAAATCTGTCTATGCACACTGCGGCTAGATTTGGTGCATACATGCTGCTAATCGGCAATAGCGCATCACCTCGCTTGCCAAACACTCTATCAGCGAGAGCGTCACAATTTCCATATCAAAGCAAAAATTAAGAAAAAATTGAAAAAAATATTTTGTTTTACTGGCGAATCCCAGAAAAACTATTGACAGTTTCCGTTTCGGGCTGTACGTTTAAGCTGTAAACGCCAATATGATGAGCTTTTGGAGAATCCATCCATGAAACGTCCTGTGAAAATCATACTTTTTACCTTTTTTGCCGTGGTATTCCTGATGTGCGCACTGAAGCTGGTCTCGGTGATGCAGGAATACAGAGAGGGCGTGAACGTGTATGAAGAGCTAAACCTCAATTACGTGTCCACGCCAGACATAAGCCCGGAAATGGGAGTTCCGGCAGCCGATTCTCCCGACGCGGAGGAGGCTCCCGCACCGTCCGAAACGCCTGCGGTGATTTACGCCCCCATCCAGGTTGACTTTGACTCGCTGCTTTCCATAAACCCGGACGTGGTGGGCTGGCTGTACTGCGAAGACACGGAGATAAACCTTCCCGTGGCCCAGGCCGAGGACAACGCCTACTACCTGAACCGTCTCATAAACGGGACAATCAACAGCAGCGGAACCCTGTTTCTTGATTACAGGGTGTCCTCGGACTTTTCCGGCAAAAACTCCATTATTTACGGGCACAATATGAGAAATAAGAGCATGTTCGGCAATTTGGACGCCTACAAGGAGCAGTCCTATTTTGACGAGCACCCGGTAATGTACCTGCTGACGCCGACGCAAAATTATATGGTGGAGCTGTTCAGCGGCTTTGAAACCGACGTCAATTCCTCAGCGTTCACCTTTGAGTTTGAGGAGCTGGACAGCTACGCCCGTCACCTGGAGGATATCAAGGCCATGTCCCTCTTTGAATCGGATGTAGAGGTTACGCCGGAAGACAGGATACTCACCCTGTCCACCTGCTCCGACAATTACTCCTACATGCTGCGGTTCGTACTGATAGGCCGCCTGGTTCCCATCGGATAGCAAAACAAAAGCCGCAGCTTTCAAAACCTGCGGCTTATTTCATCACTATTAATATTTATATCTTAACAGGATACGATTATATAAAAATCTATAGAGTTGGGACATAGATTTGCAATTTAAATTACTAAACCGTGCATATGGTGTTCCGAAAAAAAACAAGGCAGGCTTACGCCTGCCTAAATTTTGTGTTATTATTTTTAGACTTCGTTAATCCCAGGTGCCTCCGCCGGACTCGCCATCGTCGATATCCACAGTTGACACAGCCCGGTAGCTCAACTGGATGCCCCTGCCATTCCATTCTTTTCTCCATTTGCTTTTTATGCGCTCGAAAACCCGTTCGCAGTTTTCCTCGGTAATGCCGAGGAGCAAAAGCAAAAACTGAGTGTAGCTGTACCTGGTGAAAATATCCCCTTTCCGCAGGGATTTGAGAATGGCCTGGTGCAGCGCTTCAACGGCGGCCCTGGACCTGTCGTCATACCGCGACTCGTCTATGTCAAGCTCCAGCAGCATTAAGAATACCGACTGCCCGGTGCGCTCAACTGTCCTGGTAATAATCCGGTACGCCTCCACAAAAGTTGCGAAGCTCATATGGTAGGTGCCTGTGACACCGTCCTCTTCCTTGAGGCTTTCCTTAATCTCCCATATATCCGCCTTGGGAGCCATGGTGCTCCGGCTTAAATCCGAGAAGATGGACAAAAGCTTCTTGGAGGGCGGCACCCCCAGCTGGCTGTATATCGCGTTGTTTGCGGCGTCAAAGGCATCCACAGCTTCCGAAAATCTCCTGAGCTCAAACAGGCAGCGCATTTTGAGGATGTGGAGGTCCTCTTCGCAGGGGTATATCTGGAGCGCCCGGTTGCAGAACTCCAGAACCTCGCCTAACCCTTCCTCCGACCTAAGCTGTGACGCCAGGAAATCAACACACCTTATGTAAATGCCCTTGAGTTTTACTCTCTCCACCGCGACCCAGCGCACATCCATGCGGTTTGGCAGCAGTTCCCCCGGATAGAGGCTCACCGCCCTCCTGCCGGCTTCAATCCGGACTGGGAGTTCCGCGCCCTCCTGCAGCGCGGCGTTGGCGGCTTCCATGAACTTCTCCACGTCCGTGGCGCAGTGTATCTCATCGGTCCAGAAGTACAGCCTGCCCTCCCGGTGGATATAGTCTTTGTCCGGAAGAGATGTTTCCTTTAGCATTTTTTTCAGCCTATAAATATTCATACGCACAAGATGGGCCGGATCCGCTGAATCCAACAGGGAGAAAACGTCGTTATAGATAGTATCCGTAGACACTTTTTTATTGTGGTTATACAGCAGATATTGCAACAGCACTGCTGCCCTGCTCTCCATGCCACAGGAAAACTCAACAGGCTCTCCGTTATATTCCATGGAGAACCCTCCTAACATGGCCACACTGAATCCTCGGTTGCTAATGTCCGTCACCCCTTTCAGGATATGGGTAGTCTCACCTATTTTATTCATTTTAACTGCTGTTTACTTTTTTGTCCATAAAAAGATTGGTATTTTTTCATATACAAATTATTTTCGCTCCATACTGCCAATGCAGTCTTTCATGTGGAAAAAAGCCGAAAATCAAATGATTATCATGAGCATATCAGCTTCGACGGAACAAATCTAATCTTTTCGGGGAATGTCCCGTGAAAGGCGCATACCGCCGCGGCGCAGCCGGGAATATCATCGTAAAGCCGGCAGTTTACCCCAAAAACCGGAGGGTATATTACACCTCCCTTTTGGGAAAAAGGCATGCTCCGCAAATCTCCCTGTCCTGTTAGTTTAAAAAGGCTCTCCCTAAGTACCCATAACTGGAAAATGTCAAGCTCGCCCGGATCGAAGTCCCTGGTTAAACGGCGGATATAAGCAGGGCGCATCTCCCGCCGGGTCTCCACATCCACCCCTACCGGGAATTCCGACAGGGCGCAAAATACATGGCTGCGGCTGTGGCTGACGGAAAAATGCCATTTTGGCCTATCAATAAAATACGGTTTCCCTGTTTCCGTGATGCCAATTTGCGGCAGCTCTGAGCCCCAAACCTGTTTAACCGCATATGCCAGCAAGGAAACGCCAAAGGCCGAGCCGCGCCTGCCGCTGCGCCCCGGATACAGGGCCTCAGACTCATCCAGCCCCCTTATATCAGAATAGAAAAGCTCCATAATACCCGCTCCATGTGTTTTTCTCTTATACCAATTGGCAATACCGGTTAATCTTCGATTTTCCCCCTAATGGGATGAGAGGACTTAAATTATGGCTTGAACAGCTGGTTTGACGCTATCCTACCACTATATATAGTGGCAATAAAGTATTCCATTTTTTATAGATACATGATATAATGCAAGGATTAGAATGACAAGCTTTTTCTGGGAAGGGGCGGTGCAAGTTGAAAATCCGTAAAGCTGCAGCGGCTATACTGCTTATTGCGGCTTTGGTTTTCGCATCCGGCTGCTCCCCCGTTGCAATAGACGAGCTTTACAGCCTTCCCCAGCCTCCGGAAAAATACGTCCAGCTTCAAACGCTGATTGACGAGGAGATCGCCTCCGGGAGCGAGTATTCCGCTCCCACTTCTGGCAACTACCGCCAGTCCGTGCAGCTGCACGACCTTGACGGCGACGGCCGGGAGGAGGCGCTGGCGTTTTTCCGGAACAGCCAGAAGAACCTTAAAATATGCATTTTCAACAGCGAAGGAAACACCTACTCCCTTGCCGCCGTTATAGACGGAGAGGGTACGGCCATCGGCAAAATAGAATATGCCGATTTGGACGGCGACAGCAGCGTGGAGCTTATAGTGGCCTGGCAGGTCAGCGCCGGCCTTCGCATGCTGAAGGTATGTTCAGTCAGGGAATTTCAAAGCTCCGTGCTCCTTACGGCGGACTGCAGCGAATTCCTGGTGTCGGATTTAAACGGCGACGGCCGGAACGAGCTTGTCATACTCCATTTTGACGGCAACGGAAACGGAAGCGTCGAGCTGGTGGACCTTTCCGCCGGAGGCGAGCCTCAATCCTCCGTTGCGAAAATGTCCGAGGGCCTCGAATCTATTGACTGGGCCAGGACGGGCGTCCTTTCCGACGGAACCCCCGCCCTTTTCATCGAGGGCCTGTATGGAGAAGGTGTCAGCCTTCTCACCGACGTTTTCGTCTACGCGGAGGGGAAAATCGCCAACATCTCAATGGACAAGGACACCGGCGTCAGCGGCACAGTCCGGGATTACAAGGTCTACAGCACCGACATAGATTCCGACAGGGCCATGGAGATTCCAAGCGCCATCCCCCTTTACAGCCAGCCCGACAGCACCAGCCCTTACTGGTTATTCGACTGGTACAGCTACGACAGCCGCGGCAATAAAACCCTGGATCTCTCCACCTACCACTGCTACTCCGACGGCTGGTACCTTGTGCTGCCGGAAAAGTGGCGGGAGAACTTTACCGTACGCCGGGAGGCAGGCGTGGCGGGCGAGAGGATAGTGGTGCTGTCCACGGTGGACCCTCTAACCGAAAAGGTGGAGGACTTCCTGATGATATATACCCTGACGGGGGAAAACCGCTGGGAAAAGGCCAAGATTGGAAACCGCTTCGTGCTCCTGGAGGAGAGCTCCATAATTTACGCCGCCAGGATACTCGACGAGACCATAAACAAGGAAGACATTATCAGCAGCTTCAGACTTATCTACACCGAGTGGATAACGGGGGCAATATAAAAATAAAGAGGGAGAGGTAAGTCATGAAAAAGGTATTAGTGCTTGAAGACGAATCAAGTATACGCAGTTTTGTCGTCATAAATTTAAAGCGTTCCGGCTATGAGCCCATTGAGGCGGAAACCGGCGAGGAGGCCCTTGAGCAGCTTAAAAAGCACCCCGACATCAAGGTGGCCCTGCTGGACGTGATGCTGCCGGACATTGACGGATTTGAAGTCTGCCGCCGCATCCGGGCCTCGGACTCCAAAATAGGCATTATAATGCTCACCGCCAAGAGCCAGGAGATGGACAAGGTTACGGGCCTCATGACCGGTGCCGACGACTATGTGACAAAACCCTTCTCCCCTGCCGAGCTTACGGCTCGCATTGACGCCCTGTACCGGAGGGCCGGCGGAGACGAACTGAGCAACGGAGAGCTAATCAACGGCCCGTTCCGGCTCAACACCCGCAACCGCACCCTGGAGAAGAACGGGGAGCGGATAAAGCTCACTCAAATAGAGTATTCCATCATGAAGCTGTTTATGGAAAACCCCGGCAAGGCCCTGTCCAGGGAGGACATACTGAACGCAGTTTGGGGCAGGGATTACTTCGGCGAACTGAAAATAGTGGACGTGAATATCCGCCGCCTACGCCTTAAAATCGAAGACGACCCCACCATGCCCGCCTATATTACCACGGTCTGGGGATACGGCTACAAGTGGGGCTTTTAGGACGACCCGCCGCTTCCCGCACCTCGTTTTACATAGCGCGGCGCATAAACTTTGCCGTATACGAGAGGAGGCCCCATGGTGAAATTTAAAAGCATTGCCGGCAGGTGGATGGTAAACGGCATTGCCGTCGTGCTGGTGGTAGTCATTGTGGGCGTTTCCACCTTTGCACTGGCCGCATTCAATTATTATTATTCCTCCGTGCGCATGAGCCTCATGACCAAGGCAAAAACCGCTTCGGAATTTTTCACCTCCTACGTGTCCCGAACCTACGCCGAATACTATCAGAGCGCATATAAATACACCGAGGATTTTGAGGACAAGGACAAGCTGGAACTGCAATTTGTGAACACCCGGGGGCGGGTGGAGGCCTCCAGCTACGGCATCACCGCCAACACTTCGCCGGGCACCGACGATATCAAAAGCGCCATTGAGAAGCAGGAAATCAGCGTTTGGACAGGCAGGTGGGCTGAAACCGGCGAGCGCATAATGGCCGTATCCTGCCCCATCCTCTCCCCCGACGGCACAGTGGTAGGGGTCATGCGCTATGTGACAAGCCTGAAACAGGTGGATAAACAGGTTATTCGCACCATAGTCATCGCCGCAGGCGTGGGGCTTCTTATTATCCTGATTGTGGTGCTCACCAACCTTTATTTTATTCGCACAATCACCGTGCCCATACATCAGCTTATCGGAATGACCAAGCGCATTTCCGAGGGCAGCTACGGCATACTGGCGCAGAAGAAATATGACGACGAGATTGGCCAGCTTATCGACAGCATAAACGAGATGTCCGTAAAAATCGGACAGGCGGAAAAATTGCAGGCGGAGTTCATCTCCTCCGTTTCCCACGAGCTCCGCACTCCCCTTACCGCCATCACCGGCTGGAGCGAGACCCTGCTCTATGGCGACGAGATTCAGGGGGATTCCAGGCGCGGCCTTCAAATAATCGCAAAGGAGGCCAGCCGCCTCACCAAGATGGTGGAGGAGCTCCTGGAATTTACCCGCATTCAGGACGGCCGTTTCAACCTGAACCTGAAGAGGCTGGACGTGGCGGCCGAGCTGGAGGAGTCCATATTCACCTACAACGAGCTCCTGCGCCACGAGCAAATCGAGCTGAAATACAGCCCCTCCGAAACTCCCCTGCCCATGATAATGGGCGACCCGGAGCGGCTGCGGCAGGTGTTCCTGAACATTCTGGACAATGCCGCCAAGTACGGCCGGAGCGGAAAAAGAATTGACGTATCCACCGCCCTGGAGGGCGAATACCTGGCCATCCGCATCAGGGATTATGGCCCCGGCATCCCCCTGGAGGAACTGCCCCACGTCAAGAAAAAGTTTTACAAGGGCAGCTCCAAGGAGCGGGGCAGCGGCATCGGCCTTTCCGTCTGCGACGAGATAGTCCTGCGCCACAACGGCACCCTGGACATACAAAACGCCCCCGGCGGAGGCGTCCTTGTGACGGTGCGCCTGCCCGTAAGCCCGCCGCAGATTTAAAGGTTAAAATAATTATAGTTAAAGGAATTGTTATATGTCTGAGGAAAAAACTTGCGAATTTAGAACCTCCATTGGAGGCCAGGCCCTTTTGGAAGGGATACTCATGCGAGGGCCCAAAAAGCAGGCCATAGTGGTCCGCACCTCCGACGGCCTGGTCTCAAGCGTGGAGGAACTGCGCCTTATAAAAGACCGGTACCCCGTTCTGGGCTGGCCGTTTATACGGGGCGTCGTCAACTTCATGGACTCAATGGTAAAGGGTGTCAAGGCCCTGATGTATTCCGCCGAACTCCTTCCGGAAGAACAGCAGGAGGAGCCATCCAAGCTGGACAGGTGGATTGAGGAAAAAATAGGCGGTGAAAAGGCTCAGCAGCTGATTATCGCAATTGCGGTGGCCCTGGGCATCGGTCTGTCCATAGGACTTTTTATCCTGCTGCCAACTTTGATTGCGGGCTTTGTATCCGGTTCCGGCACCCATCACATGGTACGAAACCTGCTGGAAGGGCTTATACGTATTGTCATTTTTCTTTTCTACCTGTGGGCCTGCACCCGCATGAAGGAAATACAGAGGGTATTCGCCTATCACGGGGCGGAGCACAAGGCTATCTTCTGCTACGAGAAAGGGCTGCCCCTGACGGTGGAAAACGTGCGTATCCAGCCAAGGCAGCACCCCCGCTGCGGCACCAGTTTTCTCTTTGTGGTCATGATAATCAGCATTCTTGTTTTCTCGGTGGTAAACTGGACAAACGTCTGGGTCCGCATGGGGCTGCGGATACTGCTGCTGCCAGTGGTGGTGGGAATAAGCTATGAGATAAACCGCTGGGCAGGCCGCCACGACAACCTGCTGACCGCCATCCTCTCCTGGCCCGGCAGAAAGCTGCAGCGCCTGACCACCAACGAACCGGACGACTCCATGATTGAGGTGGCGATAAAGGCCCTGACGCTGGTCATACCCGAGGAAAAAGGCGCGGACGCATGGTAAGGCCCGCTCCTTGCCGTCTGCCCACCGCCAGCAGGTTAACGAAGGGGGATTTTTATGGCAAAAACCTATAACGACCACTATCTGGAAACCCGCCGGGTTCTCAAGGAGGCCGGAATTGACGCCTGCAATCTGGAGGCAAGGATTCTCGTAGCCCACGCCGCCGGCAAGCCTATGGACAAGTTCATGCGGGAGCTGTATTATTACACGGCGGACGATATGGAGGAGGCCGTGGCTGAGATGTTGCGGCGCCGCCTGGCCGGCGAGCCCGTGGCCTACATCACCGGCAGCTGGGAGTTTTACGGGCTTCCCATAAAAGTGGGCCCCGACGTGCTGATTCCCCGCATTGATACGGAAGTCCTGGCGGAAACCGCCATAGAAAGCATAAAAGGCAGGTCCGACGTGAGGGTGCTGGACCTTTGTTCCGGCAGCGGATGTCTGGGCTGCGCTATCGCCCGCGAGGTACCCGCGGCGCGGGTCGTGATGGTGGACAACAGCGCGGCTGCCCTGCGCATCGGCAAGGACAACGTGCTGTTAAACGGGCTGAGCCCCAGGGTTACCTGCATTCAGGCGGACGTCTTTGACTCGCCCCCCTCCGTTCTGGGAAGTTTTGACCTTGTAGTTTGCAACCCTCCCTACATCCCCACCGGGGATTTGAAAAACCTGGACCCCTCCGTCCGGGACCACGAGCCCCTGTCCGCCCTGGACGGCGGCGAGGACGGCTTGGACTTTTACAGGGCAATCCTCAAGGGGTGGAAAAGCGTAATCCGGGGAGGCGGCTTCCTCATGTTCGAGGTTGGAATAGGACAGGCTGAGGAAGTCAAAAAGATGATGCTCCTGTCCGGCTTTCGCGCCGTGGAAGGGATTTTCGACACCGGCGGCATAGAGCGGGTAGTCACAGGACGGCTGTAAAACAAGTCAATCGCCCGGGCCTTTTTACAGGGGCCGCAGGATTTATAATAAAAACATATGAGGTGATATTGCATGGCTGAAAAAAAGAAAGTAACACCTGTCGGCCAGGCCGGCGACAAAAAGAGAGCGTTGGAAACTGCACTGGCCCAGATTGAGAAGACCTACGGCAAAGGTGCCATTATGCGTCTGGGCAATGACATTCCCATCAACGTGGAGGCAATTTCCACCGGCTCCCTTTCCCTGGACCTTGCGCTGGGCATCGGGGGCGTTCCCCGGGGACGCATAGTCGAAATCTTCGGCCCCGAATCCTCCGGCAAAACCACTCTTGCCCTGCACATTCTGGCCAGCGCCCAGAAAAGCGGCGGAGAGGTGGCCTTTATTGACGTGGAACACGCCCTTGAACCCGCCTACGCCAGGGCTTTGGGTGTGGATATAGACAACCTGCTCATAGCCCAGCCGGACACCGGCGAGCAGGCCCTTGAAATAACCGACGCCCTTGTCAGAAGCGGCGCACTGGACGTGGTGGTGGTGGACAGCGTGGCCGCCCTGCTACCCCGCAGCGAACTGGAAGGGGAAATGGGCGACTCCAGCGTGGGCGTCGTGGCCCGCCTCATGTCCCAGGCCCTGCGGAAACTGGCGGGCAGCGTTTCCAAATCCAACTGTATCGTGGTGTTTATAAACCAGCTCCGGGAAAAGATAGGCGTCATGTTCGGCAACCCGGAGACCACACCCGGCGGCCGGGCGCTGAAGTACTTTGCCAGCGTCAGGATTGACGTGCGGCGCATAGATACCCTAAAAAACGGCGGGGAGATTATCGGCAACCGCACCCGCGCCAGGGTGATAAAAAACAAGGTGGCCCCTCCCTTCAAGGAGGCGGAATTTGATATAATTTACGGCGAGGGCATCTCCAAGGCGGGAGAGCTTATCGACCTGGCCGTCAAGCTGGACCTCATTGAAAAGGCCGGCTCCTGGTTTACTATTGGGGACGCCAGGCTTCAGGGCCGCGACGCCGCAAAGGATTATCTAAAACAGAACCCGGATGTGGCCGAAGCCCTGGAGAAAAAGATACGGGAAAACTCGTTCAAGCTCCTGTCTCCCCAGGCCAGAGCCGCGGCAATATCTGCAGGCCGCGCGGTGGACATCTCCGCCGACGACTTTGAAGGCTGATAGCTGAAACTCCTACGCTGCCAATGGGGCGCATCCTGGCTTTTTAACCCATTTGCCATAGGCAAATACTGCAAAACGTGGGTGAAATATGCTTATAACCGAGCTTAAACAAACGGCTCCCGAACGGTTTGTGGCCGTTTTCGACGACGGCAGGGAGCTTGATACCACGCTGTCCGTGGTGGCGGACTTTTCGCTGTACTCAGGCAGGGAGCTGACGGAGGAGGAATACCGGCAGGTCTGCAACGCCTCCTCCCTGTCACTGGCAAAGGCCCGCGCCCTGCAGATGATTGGCATGCGGGCCATGTCGAAAAAGGAGCTTACGGACCGGCTGATACGGAAAGGCGAAAGCCCGGAAAACGCCGAAGTCTGCGTCCGGTGGCTTGAGAGCCTTAACCTGCTGGACGACGCGGAATACGCCGCCATGTTAGCGCGCCACTACTCCTCAAAAAACTACGGCGTAAACAGGATAAAAAACGAGCTGTACCGCCGGGGCGTCCCCAAGGAGCTTTGGGACGAGGCGCTGGAGCAGATACCGGACAGCGAGGAAAAAATTCACCGCCTGATAAGCGCCAGGCTGAAAGGCGGAACCCCCGGCCGGGCCGAGCTGAAGAAAGTTACGGACTTTCTGCTTCGCCGGGGCTACACCTGGGAGGAGATTAAATCCGCTCTGAACAGGTATAATTTTGAAACCGAGGAATACTAATTATGTCATATAAGGTAGCATTCATTTCCCTGGGCTGCGCCAAAAACCTGGTGAACAGCGAGCAGATGCTCTCTCTTATCAGCAAGGCCGGTCACCGCATCATATCGGAGCCGGAAAATGCCGATGCGGTGATAATCAACACCTGCGGATTTATCGAAAGCGCAAAAAGCGAGGCCATAGAGAACATCCTTGAGATGGCACAGCTAAAATGGGCGGGAAAACTCAGGAAAATCATTGTGGCCGGCTGCCTGGCCCAGAGGTATAAGGAAGAGATTCTCGCCGAGCTTCCGGAAGTGGACGCCCTTGTGGGGGTGGGAAGCTACGGCGAGATAGTCCAGGTCCTGGAGGAGGCCATGGCCGGCGAGGGGACCCCCTGCAGGTTCGGGGACAAGAGCGCGCCGGTGGACGAACTGGACAGGATAGTCAGCACCGGCCCCGGCTGGGCATATATAAAGATTGCGGAAGGCTGCGACAATTGCTGCGCCTACTGCGTAATCCCCTTCATACGCGGCAGGTTCCGCAGCAGGCCCATGGAAAACATAGTCCGGGAGGCGGAGGATCTGGCCCGGCGGGGTGTCAAGGAGCTTATCGTGGTGGCTCAGGACATCACCCGCTACGGCGTCGACCTCTACGGGAAGCGCTCCCTGCCGGAGCTTCTCTCGCGGCTGTGTCGAATCCCGGGCCTTCATTGGATCCGCCTCCACTACCTCTACCCCGACGAGATTGACGAGGAGCTTATTTCCGTAATTGCAGGCGAGCCCAAGATTCTGAAATACCTTGACATACCCATACAGCACATCAACAACGGAATTCTTCGGAAAATGAACCGCCGGGGCACCGGGGACGAAATCCGCGGCCTCTTCAAAACCCTGCGCCGGCGCATTCCGGGCCTGGTTCTCCGCACCAGCCTGATAGTGGGCCTGCCCGGGGAGGGCGAGGAGGAGTTCCAGGAGCTGTGCGAGTTTCTCCGGGAAGTCAGAATTGAAAGGGCGGGCGTTTTCGTCTTTTCCCCCGAGGAAGGCACCCCCGCCGCCGCAATGCCCGACCAGGTGGACAGGGAAATCGCAGAAAGGCGGGCGGAGCTCGTGATGGAGCTTCAGAGCGCCATTATGGACGAGTTCAACGCCAGCCGCATAGGCCAGACCCTGGAGGTTCTCTGCGAGGGCTACGACGGGGAGCTGGAGTATTGGTACGGCAGAAG
>JBMNQG010000049.1:0-13840 GCA_050944015.1 Oscillospiraceae bacterium | reverse complement strand
TTCTAACAGCTTTTCATGCCCTTGTCAAGTGCCTTTTTTCAGCCCTTGCTTTCCTCTTCACAAAGGCTCGCCGTCAGACGCTCGATTAATATACCACCTATAACCCCCCATTGTCAACCCCCTTTTTCACCCGCATTTTTATTCCTTTCTATGCACAAAAACCCATAAAAATTTTAGTTGAAACTGTCTATAGGCATATGCGCCGCCAAGAATTGCGCCGCCGGCCTTAAATTAAATAAAGGGGTATGGCGCACGCCATACCCCTTTATTTATGGAATTTTTTATAAAATCGATGCAATGTCAAAGCCTGCAAATTTGCCGCTGACCTCTACCTGGGCCTCGTCCTTCCAGGAGCTAACAAGGCTGTCGTACATAGCTACGGCTGCCACATAGCGCAGGTCATACCGCTCGGTTTCGCTGTAGTACTCCACAACGGCATTGGGGTCCAGCGGCAGGCGGAGAATGATATGATACCCAAAATCGGTTTCCACGATTTCGCTGATCTCATATTCCTTCAGCGCCGCTGTCGCCTCCTCAAAGGGAGCCACCATTCTCCCGGGGATGAAGCAATACCCGCCGGGATAGTACAAAAGCCCGGGGTCGTCGGAATGCTCGTTCATCAGCTTGTCAAACAGGGACAACCTTTCCTCGGTTGTCTCGCAGGACTGGAGCTGGGCCAGCAGGTCCTGGGCCAGGGCCAGCTTTTGAGCCTGCTCCTCCTCCGGCAGGTCCTCGCCCTCGTGGCTCGTTTTGGACAGAAGTATGTGCTTGGCCATCATGAAACCCTTGCTCTCGGCAAAGTTCAACACGTCCTCATCGGAACACAGCTCTCCCTTGGGGCCGTATATTGTGTCAAAAGTCTCGTAGTACAGGCATGACACCTGATTAAAATAATCGTACAGCTCCCGGGTCAGATACATGGATTCCATGTACTCAATAAAAGCTTCTTCGTCGCCTCCGCTGTAAGACTCCACGTCCTTCTGCCATATGGCCTCCAGATTTGCGTAATCCTCATCAGTCAGCTCGGCTCCCAGGCGGCGGGCGTTGGATTCCAGGGCGCGATATTCGACCAGTATTTCCTGCACACAGTGTGTAATATAGTCCCGGTTGGACTCGCATTCGCCGCACTCGCCCGGCACCACGCAGTCGCAGGTGTAATATGCGGCCTTGGCGTCCCAATCGTCAATGCTGCCGTACTGGTATTCATACTCTCCCATGGCAGAACTGAGCCAATAGAAATACTCGCCCCAGTATACCGGCAGGCCGTTTATGGTCATGACCAGCTCGTCGGGGGCGTAGGCCGCGTAAGCGGCGGCATAGTCCCTGGACTCCGCTGCGGAATCAGACGTGAATCCGCCTGTCTCGGTACCGGTTTCGTTTTCAGGGTTTGTGAAATTTCTGATTTCGCTGCCGGCGCAGCCGGTCAGGGCGCCTATCAGCACCAGGGAGCACAGCAGCGCGGTTATTGCCTTGAATTTCATTTTCTTCTCCTTAATAAGATGTATGCCGTTACTGGACCAATCCCGAATATCATAACAGCGGAAAATGGCGAGAACAAGGGAAGGCTGTCAGTGTTTACGAAATGTTTAAGATTGGACCATGTCTTTCGTTGCAGCGTAGGCCGCAACGAATTCCCTGGCTTGTTCAATTATATGCTTGCCGGACTTGAGTTTAAGCCTCAGACAGGGCTTGGAATCGGCCTCCACCTTCACCCTGCCCTTAAATTTCGGCTGCTCGTACAGGGCGGATACCCTGGCCATGTCAAAGTCCGTTAGGGCAAATCGCAAATACCCGTCCTTCTGGCTAATATCGCAGATGCCCGCCTTAGTCGCCTCGCCCCTGAGCAGGGCCACGTGAATCAGCGCGTTCACCGGCGGCGGCGGGTCGCCGAACCTGTCGATAAGCTCGTCTGTAAGGTCGTCGGCCTCCTCCTCGGTCCTGATAAGGGCTATACGCCGGTAGAGGTCCATCCTCTGCTCTGAAGAGCGCACATAGCTTTCCGGTATGTTGGCGGACACCGCCAGGTCGGCGGAGCACTCGGCACGCACCTCCGGCTTTTCGCCCTTCTCCTCCAGAACCGCCTCCTCCAGGAGCTTGAGATACATGTCGTAGCCCACGGCTATCATATGGCCGGACTGCTCGGGGCCCAGCAGGTTTCCCGCACCCCGTATCTCCAGGTCCCGCATGGCGATTTTGAAGCCTGAGTTGAATTCCGCAAACTCCCGGATGGCGGAAAGCCTTTTTTCCGCCACCTCCGTCAGAACCTTGTTCTTACGGAAGGTGAGGTAGGCGCAGGCCCGCCGGGAGGACCTGCCCACCCGCCCTCTTATCTGATGGAGCTGGGCAAGGCCAAGCCTGTCTGCGTCCTCAATTATAAGAGTGTTCACATTAGGTATGTCTATGCCCGTCTCTATTATGGTGGTGCAGACCAGAACCTGGACTTTGCCTTCCACCATATCTTCCATGACGGCGGACAGGCTCTCCTCATCCATCTGTCCGTGGGCTATGCCTATGGACACCCCCTCCAGCATTTTCGAAAGGCGCATGGCTGTTCGCTCAATGCTGTCAATGCGGTTGTGCAGGTAGTAAACCTGGCCGCCTCTTTGAATCTCCCTGCGTATGGCGTCGCATATCACATCCCAGTCGTGCTCCATGACGTAGGTCTGGACCGGCAGCCTGTCCTGGGGCGGCTCCTCGATGGTGGACATGTCCTTTATTCCCGAAAGGGCCATGTTCAGGGTGCGGGGTATGGGAGTGGCGGACAGGGTGAGCACATCCACCTGGCGGCTTATCTCCTTGATATGCTCCTTGTGGGCAACGCCGAACCGCTGCTCCTCGTCCACCACAAGGAGTCCCAGGTCCTTGAACTGGACGTCCTTCTGAAGGAGCCTGTGGGTGCCTATTACTATATCCACCAGGCCGTCTTTCAGGTCCTTAAGCGTCTGCTTTATCTGGGCGGGGGTGCGGAACCGGGACAAAAGGTCGATGCGTACGGGATACCCGAAAAACCTCTGCATGGCAGTCTGGTAATGCTGCTGAGCAAGAACCGTGGTGGGCACCAGGATTGCCGCCTGTTTTCCGTCCAGCACGCACTTCATTACCGCCCGGAAGGCCACCTCCGTCTTGCCGTAACCAACGTCGCCGCAGAGAAGCCTATCCATGGAGACGGGCCGTTCCATGTCCCTTTTTATCTCCTCTGTGCAGCGAAGCTGGTCCTCAGTCTCCTGGTAGCCGAACTTTTCCTCAAACTCAATCTGCCAGGGAGAATCCGGAAAAAAGGCGTAGCCGGGCAATTTCTGTCTCTCCGCATACAAGGCCAGCAGGTTGCGGGCCAGCTCCTTGGCCGCCGCCTTTGCCCTGCTCTTGGACCGCTGCCAGTCGCTGCCCCCCAGTTTTGAGAGGCGTACCGGCTTATCCTCGCCGCCGCCGATATATTTTGATACCAAATCAAGCTGGGTGGCGGGCACGTACAGGCTGTCGGTACCGGCGTAACATATCTTAATATAGTCCTTCTCCACTCCGTCCACGGGTATTTTGAATATGCCAGCAAAACGCCCTATACCGTGGAGATCGTGAACCACCAGGTCCCCCACTGCCAGGTCCGCGTAGGAGCTCAGCTTCTCCCGGCCGGACAGGGCCTTTTTCCGCTTTGCCTTTCGGAAACCGGCCTGAATAAACTGGGCGTCCGTAAGAACGGCCAGGTTGATGTCGGGGTATTCAAAACCGGCGGACAGGCTGCCGACGGCAAGGCTGCAGACCCCTTTGGGAGACAGCTCTTTAAGCTCAATGTCTATGGCGCATTTTATGCCTTTTTCCTCGAAAAACTCATGCAGGACCTTTATCCGCCGCTCGTCCCTGGCCAGAACCACAACCCGGAAGTCCCGTCCAAGATAATGCTGAACGTCTCCGGCCGCGGTTTCGGCGCTGCCCCCGTAAGAGGGAAGCTGCTTTGCAGTCAGGCCCATGAGTCTCCGGGGCTCCAGCGGGTAGCGACCCACCCTGAAGGCGTCGGCCATAACCACCGGAAAATCCTCCAGCCGGCGGCAGACGTCGTCCCAGTCCAGAATGAACTCAGCAAGGGAGCCGGCAAGGGTTCCGCTTTGAATCAGCAGCTTTAAGTCCTCGGCCGTCTGCTTCACGTAGCCCTCGGCCCTCTCCCTGATTTTTCCGGGCTGGTCCAGCAATACCAGGGCCTCCTCCGGGATGAAGTCCAGGGCCGTGTACATTTCCCCGTTTATCAGCTTCATGTAGCGGTCGGCGGCGGCAATATGCCCCGTCTCCCTGAGCCGCTCGGCGTCCTCCCGAAGGGTGTCCGCCAGCTTTCCAAGCCCGCTCCTGCCCTGATATCTGTTGGCCAGCTGGATGAGCTTTTCCGCCAAAGGCCCCGTCCCCCCGGGATAAAGGGTGGGCAGAGTCTCGGCTGCAGGGAGGATTCGGCAGCTTTCTATGCTTTCAGTGCGACGCTGGCTGTCGATGCTGAAAAAGGCCATGGAGTTTATCTCGTCTCCCCAGAACTCCACCCGGACCGGGTCCTCGTAGGCGGGAGAAAAGAAGTCCAGAATATAGCCCCGCCGGGAAAACTGGCCGGGCCCTTCCACCTGATCCCTGCGGGTATAGCCGCAGAGGATGAGCTTTTCCTCCACATTTTCCGGCTCCATAACGGTGCTGAAATCAATGGTGAAGGAGGCCTGCCTCAACATCTGCGGCCCCAGCGTCCCCTGCATGAGGCCGGAAATGGTGCAGACCGTCACGGGCGACCGGCCGCGGTCCAGCGCGTCCAGAACCGCCAGGCGCCTTTGTTCCGCCTGGCGGGACACCCCCTCGGCGGAATAGAAGATAAAGTCCCTGGAGGTGAGCTCCAGTACCTCCTCGCCCAAAAAGGACTTCAGATCCCTTGCCATGGCCTCGGCCGCGGCTTCATCGGGGCAAACGACAAAAATGGGCCGCCCGGTCTCCAGGCGCAGGGCGGCCGCCAGATTTGCCCTGTGGATTGAGGAAAGGCCGGAAACGAGGGCAGGCAAAGTACCCCCCTCTACGCAGGCGGGGAGGGGGGTAAGGTCGTTATTTTGCAGAATTGCACGGGTTAAGCTGCGCATTGCCGCTCCTTTGCAAGATTAATAACTAAGGTTAATAACTGTAGGTGTTTTCAAAGGTGTCA
Organism: Oscillospiraceae bacterium; assembly: GCA_050944015.1. Lineage (GTDB taxonomy): Bacteria > Bacillota > Clostridia > Oscillospirales > Oscillospiraceae > DUOX01. The sequence continues at coordinate 8,682 of JBMNQG010000049.1, read as the reverse complement.
TAGGGCTCGGGGGGCTTGGGCTCCCTGGGGGCTGGCAGTTCCCCGGAATAGAAGTAGTGGAAGGTGGTGGGTCTGTCGGGGATGGGGAATCCCATGGGGCGCACGTTTTCGCCCTTTGCCGCCCTGGCGTTGTACTCGTCTATCATCTCCTGGGTGGTCCACTGCTGGGGGGGCTTCCTGTTTTTTACCGGATCCTCGCTAAAATCCGACCGCCACATGTCGCAGACATGCAGGTGCCAGATTTTCCAGCCCTTGTCCGTCTTTATGAAATCAACGGCGTACTTGCCCACGTCCCAGGTAAAGCTGCCCTCGGGGTCCTCGGGATCCTGGGCCATAAGTATGGCGCCGGTGGAAAGCCACATTCCTTTTGCAGTTTTCCCGTCCTCGGCAATCTCTATTACCGGGGTGGTAATCTGGTGATATTCCAGGGTTCCGTCTGCGGTGCCGTCCTTACGGCCGAGACAGAAGTTGTAATTGACCTGGTCGAAGAATTCCACAGCCTTGTCCCCGGTAAACACTCCAAGGGGCCCGTATTCGCAGTGGGCGTCGGGGTGGTCGTAGGCATAGAGCTCCCTGGCTATGACGTCGTTCTGGCCGCCGGTCAGGAGATACTGGTACCTGCCCATCAGGTTGACTATCTCCATATAGTCCTCGTATCTCTGTACTCTTTTTTCAAGCTCCTGAATCTTCTTTTCCAATGATTCCAGTGATTTATCCATTTTTTATCCCCCAATAGATTTATTATGCTGAAGCAAATCTGCTTATTAATATTTTTTATTTTATCCTATCGGGAAAGGGCTGGCAAGTGCATTTGCCGCCGTCTTTGCCGCGTCCCCCATACATTATATAATTTAATGTCTGTGATTTTAGTTGCCAATCAGCATTTTTTTTGGTATAATTAACTGGTTAAGGGAGGGCTTTTCGCCCATGAAAAGGAGAGACTTCTCGTATGAATTCACTGACAGATGTCTGGAAAGCCGTCATGGAAATCCTAAGCCGTGACCTTACAGCCACCGCAATCAACACCTGGTTTTCAGACTGTACGCCGGTTGAGATATCCGACAACAAGCTGGTCATTCACACCCCCTCCGACTTTAAGAGGGATATCATAACCCAGCGCTTTTCTTCAACCATTAAAAGCGCCCTCAACGACATTTTTTCCTTCGAATTTGACCTCCAGGTCCTGGCGGGAGACGAGCTGGATTCCTACCAAAGCCAGAAGGAATCCGACGACAGCCTGCCCGAAATAGCCGGCTTCACCTTCGACAACTTCGTGGTAGGGCCCTCCAACAAGTTTGCCCACGCGGCAGCCGTGGCCGTGGCGGAAAACCCGGGCAAGGCCTACAACCCCCTCTTTATCTATGGGAACTCCGGCCTCGGCAAGACCCACCTCCTCCTGGCCATAGGCCAGTACATCCACGAAAAGGAACCCTCGAAGAAAATCGCGTACGTCAAGGGCGACGAATTTACCAACCTGATGGTTCGCTCCATAAAGGACAATACCCAGGAGGAGTTCAGGCAGAAATACCGCTACGTGGACCTCTTCCTGGTGGACGACATCCAGTTCATAGCGGGAAAGCTGGGCGTGCAGGAGGAGTTCTTCCACACCTTTAACACCCTTTATGAAGCCGGCAAGCAAATAGTTATTACCTCCGACCGCCCCCCCATGGAAATGTCCAAGCTGGAGGACAGGCTTCGCACCCGCTTTGAAGGGGGCCTCATGGCGGACGTGCAGCCGCCGGACTTTGAAACCCGCATGGCCATAACCAGAAACAAGGCCGCCCAGCTGGGTTTGATTTTGTCGGACGAGGTGGTCGAATACATTGCCGAGAACATAACCGCAAACATACGGCAGATTGAAGGTGTAGTCAAGCGCCTTACAGCTTACAGGGAAATCCTGGACGACACCATATCGATAAACTCTGTAAAGCGTGCCATCAAGGACGTAATACGCATAGGCACCTACATACCCACCCCCGATGTGATAATAGAAGAGACCGCCAGATACTACTCCCTTACAGAGGAGGATCTCCGTGGCCAGCGCAGGTCCAAAAACACCGCCATGGCACGGCAGGTATCCATGTACCTTATGAGAAACCTCACCAACCTTTCCCTTAAGGACATCGGCGAACAGTACGGCGACAGGAACCACTCCACGGTCCTGAACTCCATAAGGAAGGTGGAGGAGCTTCTCAAAACGGATCAGTACATGGCGGCCACCCTTCGGGATATAACCAGCAACATAAACGCCAGGGGCTGATTTTCAACATGCCGATGTTGAATGTCATTTAATTTCTGTCTTATTATGTTGAAAATATTTTTATAATTTTCTGGTTGTTGAAAACGCAAGACTTGTCCACAAAATTTCAAACATCAAAAATCCAGCGTTTTCATGGTTTATACCCTCTTTTCAACATTTCAAAAGCCCTACTACTATTTCTACTAACCTTTTATTCTATTCTTTCTGACCTAAAAATAGAACAAAATTAGGAGGATAATCTCATGAAGTTTTCCTGCGAAAAATATCTGATTCAGGCTGCCGTAGCTACTGCTTCCAGGGCGGCCGCAGGAAAAAATCCCATTCCTGCCTTGGAGGGTTTGCTTATTGAAGCAGGCCACGACGTCCGCATAACAGGTTATGACCTTAAAAAGGGCATATATACCAACTTCCCCGCAGACGTCTCGGAACCCGGCTCCATAGTGTTGGGGGCCAAGCTGTTTGGGGAAATAATCCGCAGCCTGCCCGACGGCATAGTGAAAATCTCAACGAAGCAGGGCAACGTTACCAAGATAACCTGCGGGAACGCGGAGTTCTCCATAATAGGCACCGACGCCGAGGATTACCCAGAGCTTCCGGAGCTGGACTACCAGAGCGCCATTTCCCTGCCCCAAAAGGCCCTGCGGGGCATGATAGAGCAGACCATATTTGCCGTTAGCGACAACGAGAGCAGGCCGGTTTACACAGGCTCCCTTTTAGAGGTTGAAAACGACGAGCTCACCATAGTATCCGTCGACGGCTATAGGCTTGCCCTCCGCCGGGAGGCAATAGACAGGAGCGACGTGGAGAAAACCAGCTTCATTGTGCCCGGCGGCGCCCTGTCGGACGTGGAAAAAATTTGTTCAGACAGCGAAGATCCGGTTAAAATAATAGTAGGCAGCAAGCATGTCTCCTTTACGGTGGACGACACCGTGCTGATTTCAAGAAGGCTGGACGGTGAGTTTTTAAATTACCGGAAGTCCATCCCCTCCGAGTTCAAGGTAAACGTGAAAGCGGAGCGGGCCGCCCTCGGCAAGGTGGTGGACAGGGTTTCCCTGATTATAGACGACAAGGTGAAAAACCCCTTAAGGTGCACCTTTGGCGACGATGAAATCAGAATCCTCTGCGTCACCTCCCTTGGCAGGGCGGAAGATGTCTGCCCGGTGGAGGGACAGGGAGGAGACCTTGAAATAGGCTTCAACAACCGCTACCTGCAGGACGTTTTGAGGATTGCCCCTGCCGACAAGCTGCTTCTGCGCCTGAACTCCGGCACCTCGCCCTGCGTCGTAATGCCAGAGGACGAAAGCGACAGCTTCCTTTATATGATACTTCCCGTCAGGCTAAGGGTCGGAGACTAGAATATGAATACTTATAATTAAGGACTAGTGCTGTATATGAAAAAAGTGGCCATAACAACGCCCTTTATAAAGCTGGACGCCTTCCTGAAATTCGCAATAGAGGCACAAACGGGCGGGGAAGCTAAAATTTATATACAAAACGGCATGGTGAAAGTAAACGGAGAGGTTTGCACCCAAAGGGGCAGGAAGCTCCGCATCGGAGACGTTGTGGAGATAAAAGGGAACACATATGCCGTTTGCGGAGAAAACGAATAATGAGAGTTGACAGCATCCAGCTTGAAAATTTCCGCAACTACAGAACTGCACAGGTGGATTTCGGCCCTGAAATAAATATAATCTCTGGCAGAAACGCCCAGGGGAAGACAAATCTGCTGGAAGCCGTGTACCTGCTCACCGGCGGACGGTCCTTTCGCACCAGGTTTGACAGGGAGCTTATAGCCTTTGAATCGAACTTCGCCCGGATATGCGCTCGGATAAACGCGGCGGGAAGGGACCAGACGGTAGACATTACCCTCCGCCGGGGTCAGAGAAGAAAAATATTGAAAAATGGTGTTAAGAAAACGGCGGCGGAGCTGTCCGATACGCTTACCGCCGTAATCTTTTGTCCGGACGACCTTTACATCATAAAGGACGGGGCCCATGCCCGGCGCCGCCTGATGGATATGGCCATCAGCCAGATACGGCCCGGCTACGAGGCCATATTGTCCGAATTCAACCGCCTTTACGAGCACAAGGCCCGCATCTTGAAGGATTGGCGCGAAAAGCCTTCCCTTCTTGACATGCTGGAAGATTTCAACCAGAAAATGTGCGTATGCAGCGCCCGGCTTATCAGGTACCGGGCCTCCTTCGCCGCCCGCCTTATGAAGGCCGCGGTTCCCATTCACCGCGAGTTTTCCGGCGGCAGGGAGGATATTAGCATAACCTATACAACCATAAGCACGGTTACGGACCCCCTTGCTCCGGTGGGCACCCTGGTCGAGGAAATATCCCGCCACCAGGCCGCCCATTACAGGGCCGAGCTGGAGTCTGGCCTCTGCCTGACGGGGATTCACAAGGACGATTTGGAGATAAAAATAGGCGGAACCAGCGCCAGAAGCTTTGCCTCCCAGGGGCAGGTGCGCACCGCCGCCCTGTCCATAAAGCTGGCGGAGCGGGAAATATTCCTGGAAGAAACGGGAGAATACCCGGTTCTGCTGCTGGACGACGTTCTCAGCGAGCTTGACTCCGAAAGGCAGGAGTTTGTATTAAACCGCATTGGCGGGGGGCAGACCCTTATAACCTGCTGCGAGGACGACGACATTGCAAAGCGCACCGGCGGCAGGATAATAATGGTGGAAGGCGGAAAAATCCGCGGCGGTTAGCTAATGTTCGGCCTATTTGACGTTAAATCTTGGATATAGAGGGCAGGAAAATGTATTTGCATTTAGGAAACAACGTGGTTGTGACCCAGGACAGCATCCTGGGGATATTCGATTTGGATAACTGTTCCCAGTCGCATTTGACCAGGGAATATCTGGCCATGGCCGAGAAGGCAGGCCGCATAATCACCGTGTCTGAAGAACTTCCCAAGTCCTTTGTGGTCTGTCTGGGTGACGACAACAGCCAGTACGTGTATCTCTCCCAGCTGTCTTCCGCCACCCTGCTGAAGCGCAGCGAAGGACTGGGTTCTGAATAAAAGATAAAAAAAAATTTGACCCTTATTTATCAGCCAACAGTAACGGAAGGAAAGGAAACTATGCCTGACATAAACGAAAACATCACTTACAATCACAATAACGGCGACGATTACAACGCTTCGCAGATACAGGTTCTGGAAGGGCTGGAAGCCGTCCGGAAGCGCCCCGGCATGTATATAGGCTCCACCAGCTCCTCCGGGCTTCACCATCTGGTGTATGAAATTGTGGACAACTCCATTGACGAGGCCCTGGCGGGCTTCTGCAACCGCATAGAGGTGGTTATAGAGGAAGGGAACATTATCTGCGTCAGGGATAACGGCCGGGGTATTCCCGTGGACATCCAGGAGCAGACCGGCACTTCAGCTCTTGATGTTGTTTTCACCGTCCTGCACGCCGGCGGAAAGTTCGGCGGCGGAGGCTACAAGGTCTCCGGCGGTCTCCACGGCGTGGGCGCCTCCGTAGTAAACGCTCTCAGCGAGTGGCTGGAAGTCCAGGTCCACCGGAACGGGAAGATATACCAGATGAGATTTTCCCGCGGAGACATAACCCAGCCCCTGATGGTGGTGAGGGATACGGACAGAACCGGCACCATCGTCCGCTTTAAGCCCGATGCGGAAATTTTCGACAGCGTTGAATTTGATTACGAGACCCTTCACACCCGCATGCGTGAGCAGGCTTTTCTGAACGCCGGCCTCCACATATCCACCGAGGACAGGCGGCCCGGCAGGGAGCAGCGGGACGAAATGTGCTACGAGGGCGGCATCAGGGAGTTTGTGACCTGGATAAGCCAGAACAAGACGGTGCTTCACGACGGCGTGATTTACATGTACGGCAAAAAGGAAGATTCCGAGGCGGAGATTGCCCTTCAGTACAACGACGGCTATAACGAGACAATCCTCTCTTTTGCCAACAACATACACACCCCCGAAGGCGGAATGCACGAGACGGGGTTCAAGGCGGCCCTTACAAGGACCATAAACGCCTACGGCCAAAAGGCCGGCATCCTTAAGGAAGGGGACAAAATCACCGGCGAGGACTGCCGGGAGGGCCTTGTCGCCGTCATCTCCGTAAAGCTTATGAATGCCCAATTTGAGGGCCAGACCAAAGCCAAGCTGGGCAACTCGGAAATGCGAACCCTTGTGGACAGCATAGTCACCGAAAAGCTGACCGTCTTCCTGGAGGAAAACCCCGCCGTCGCCAAGGTTATACTGGAAAAAGTCCTGACCGCCAGCAAGGCCAGGGAGGCCGCAAGGAGGGTCAGGGAGAACATCCGCCGGAAGAACGCCTTGGAGGGCAGCACCCTTCCGGGCAAGCTCGCAGACTGCAACGAGCGGGATCCCGCCCTGACGGAGCTTTACATCGTGGAGGGCGATTCTGCGGGAGGCTCCGCCAAGCAGGGCAGGGACAGCCGCTTCCAGGCCATACTCCCCCTCTGGGGCAAGACGCTGAACGTGGAAAAGTCCCGTGCCGACAAGGTGTACAGCAACGACAAGCTGGCACCCATAATCACCGCCCTGGGCGCCGGAATAGGCGAAGATTTCGACATAAAGAAGCTGCGCTACCACAAGGTAATCATTATGGCCGACGCCGACGTGGACGGCAGCCACATAAGGACGCTGCTGCTCACCTTCTTCTTCCGCTTTATGCGCCCCCTTATAGAGGGAGGGTACGTCTATGCCGCCCAGCCCCCGCTGTATAAGCTGGAGCGGGGCAAAACTGTGCGCTACGCCTTTTCGGACGAGGAGAGGGACCGTATTTCCGCCGAGATGCGCGGCCCCGACGGCAAGGGAAAGGTGGAAATAAGCCGCAACAAGGGCCTCGGCGAAATGGACTTCAACGAGCTTTGGGAGACCACCATGAACCCCGAGACCCGGATTTTGAAGCGTATTACCCTGACGGACGCCATTAGGGCGGACCAGCTTTTCACCATCCTGATGGGTGAAAAAGTGGAGCCCCGCCGGGAGTTTATAGAGAAAAACGCAAAATTTGTAAACAATCTGGACATATGACCATCAGCTTGTTAATTAAGGAGTAAATCTTTATGGCTAATAAAAACCGTGAGGAACTCGACCTCACTTTTCCAAATCAGAAGATAGTAGACATACCCATTGAGGAGGACATGCAGCGCGCCTATATAGACTACGCCATGAGCGTCATAGTGGGCAGAGCGCTGCCGGACGTACGGGACGGCCTTAAGCCGGTTCACCGCCGCATACTCTACACCATGTACGAGGGCGGCCTTACCTCCGACAAGAAGTTCTCCAAGTCCGTTGCCACCGTTGGCGACGTGCTTAAGAAATACCACCCCCACGGCGAACAGTCCGTTTACGACGCGCTGGTTCGTTTGGCCCAGGATTTCTCCATGCGCTACCCGCTGGTGGAGGGCCGCGGAAACTTCGGTTCCGTGGACGGCGACCCTCCCGCCGCCTACCGTTACACGGAGGCCAGGCTTGCCAAACTGGCCAACGAAATGCTGCGGGACATAGAAAAGGAAACCGTCGACTGGAACCCCAACTTTGACGAGACCTTAAAGGAACCCAAGGTTATCCCCTCCCGCTTCCCGAACCTCCTTGTAAACGGTTCCTCCGGCATCGCCGTAGGCATGACCACCAATATACCGCCCCATAACCTGCGGGAAGTCATTGACGCCACTATCTGCGTCATACGCAATCCGGACGCGGACCTGGACGAGATAATGGAGCACATCAAGGGCCCCGACTTCCCCACCAGGGGCATAATCATGGGCAGGGCGGGAATCCGCGCCGCCTACGCCACCGGCCGGGGCCGCATAAAGGTAAGGGCAAGGGCGGAATTTGAGGAGTTCGGCCAGGGCCGCACCCGCATTATCGTCACCGAAATTCCCTACCAGGTGAACAAGTCCCGGCTTGTGGAGGCCATTGCAAATCAGGTAAAAAACAAAAACATAGAGGGCATTTCCGGTCTTAGGGACGAGTCCGACCGGAATGGCATGCGCATTGTCATAGAGCTTAAAAAGGACGCCAATCCCCAGGTGGTCCTCAACCGCCTTTACGCCTCCACGCAGATGGAGATAACCTTCGCCATAGTCCAGCTGGCCCTTGTGGACGACCAGCGGCAGCCCAAGATACTCACACTTAAGGAAATCCTGGACGGGTATGTGGCCTTCCAGATACAGGTCATCACCCGCCGCACAATCTACGACAGGCGCAAGGCCCAGGAGCGGGCCCACCTGCTGGAAGGGCTGCGCATTGCCGTGGACAATATCGACGAGGTCATACGCATAATCCGCAGCAGCTACGACGACGCCAAGGAACGGCTCATGAACCGTTTCGGTCTTTCCGAAGTCCAGGCCCAGGCCATATTGGACATGCAGTTGCGCCGCCTGCAGCGCCTGGAGCGGGAAAAGATAGAG
>JBMNQG010000048.1:0-14002 GCA_050944015.1 Oscillospiraceae bacterium | reverse complement strand
CCTGAAGGCAAATCCAATGATACAAAATCAAGAGTTAAGTGAGGTAGTAGATATGAGCAGTATCACAAACCGGGTCTTTACATCCGAATCGGTAACCGAGGGCCATCCCGACAAGATCTGCGACCAGGTTGCGGACGCAGTGCTGGACGCCATCCTGTCCAAGGACAAATTCGCCAGAGTAGCCTGCGAATGCGTTGTTACCACTGGCATGGTTGTAGTCATGGGAGAAATCAGCACCGAGTGCTATGCGGACATCCCCTCCATAGTGCGGAATACGGTGAGGGAAATTGGCTACGACAACCCGGAATACGGCTTTGACTATAAATCCTGCGCGGTTCTGACCGCCATTGACGAGCAAAGCCCCGACATTGCCATGGGAGTGGACAAGTCCCTGGAGGCCAAGTCCGGAGACGGCGACGCCGAATCCGAAATCGGCGCCGGCGACCAGGGCATGATGTTCGGTTTCGCCTGCGACGAAACACCGGAGCTTATGCCGGCCCCGATTTCCATGGCCCACAAGCTCACCCGGCGCCTGGCTCAGGTCCGCAAGAGCGGCGAGCTCCCCTGGCTGCGCCCGGACGGCAAATCCCAGGTGTCCGTCCAGTACAGCCCCGAAGGAAAGGTGGAGCGCATTTCCTCCATCGTGGTTTCGACCCAGCATTCTCCGGAGGTCGCCACGGAGCAGCTCCGGGAAGCCATCATGGAGACGGTTATCAAGCAGGCCATTCCCGCCGGCCTTATGGACAAATCCACGAAGATATATATTAACCCCACAGGCCGCTTTGTAATCGGCGGCCCCGTGGGTGATTCCGGCCTGACCGGCAGGAAGATTATCGTTGACACCTACGGCGGATACGCGGCCCACGGCGGCGGCAGCTTCTCCGGCAAGGACCCCACCAAGGTGGACCGCTCCGCCTCATATATGGCCAGGTACATCACCAAGAACATCGTTGCCGCCGGCCTTGCCCGGCGCTGCCAGATTGAAATCGCCTATGCCATAGGAGTGGCAAGGCCCGTATCCGTGTTTGTGGACACCCAGGGCACGGGGGTGCTCCCGGATGAAAGAATCGCCGAAATTGTAAACAGGCATTTTGACCTGCGCCCGGCAAGGATTATAACCCATCTGGACCTGCGCCGCCCCATCTACCGCCAGACAGCCGCCTACGGCCACTTCGGCAGGCCGGATTTGGACCTGCCCTGGGAAAGGCTGGACATGGTGGATACGCTGAAGCAATACCTGTAATACTTATTATAACAAAAATTATCATACAAACGCCGCTTTAACCGGCAAAACACCACCCAACGGAGATGGACATGGAGTTTACAAGGGACAGGGAAGACATCATTGAAGGCCGCAACGCGGTGCTGGAGGCACTCCGGGCCGGCCGTGCCATCGACAAGATATACATCGCCAAGGGCGACGTGGACCGTAATCTCGGTCGCATCGCCTCCGCCGCCCGGAAGGCGGGCTGCGTGGTGGTGGAAGTGGACAGGCGCAAGCTGGACTCCATGAGCGCCACGAAAGCCCACCAAGGCGTCATCGCCCTCTGCGCGGTTCGGGAATACTGCGACTTAAACGACATTTTGGATATTGCCCGGCAGCGGGGGGAGCCGCCCTTTGTCATTGCCTGCGACGAGATTGAAGACCCCCACAACCTGGGCGCCATCATCCGCACCGCCGAGTGCGCGGGGGCCCACGGGGTCATCATACCCAAGCGCCGGAGCGCCGGCCTGACCTCTACGGTGAGCAAGACCTCCGCCGGCGCCGTGGAGCACATGGCCGTGGCCAGAGTCCCCAACCTGCCGGCTGCCCTGAAGGAGCTGAAGGAGCACGGGATTTGGGTGTACGGCGCCGCCGCCGAGGGCAGCTCCAGCCTTTGGGAAACGGAGCTGCAAGGCCCCGTCTGCATTGTCATTGGCTCCGAGGGCCAGGGCATTGGCCGCCTTGTCCGGGAAAACTGCGATTTCCTGGTCAGCATCCCCATGCGGGGCAAGCTCTCTTCTCTGAACGCCTCCGCCGCGGCGGCGGTAATAATGTACGAGGTTTTGCGACAGCGTGAGTCTTCCTGACAAAATCCCGTTGATTTCCCTGCCCAAACTCTATAGAATACTGGCAACACTGCTCTTAATCGAAGGATGGCACAATGGACAACAAAGACTTTGAAAATTACATAGACGAAACCGAGCTGTCTTTGGAGGCCATACTTGCCGAGTACAAGAGCGGGGCTCTTTTTGCCGATGAGGAGCGGCGCGCCTTCAAAGACGAGCTTGAGGAACGCAGCCGCAAAATAATGCTGGAGGCAATCAGCAGCGCCATCGGGGCCGCCAGAATCAGCAGCCTTGACGAAGAGGACGACCTGGAAATACCCGATTTCGTCCGCGCCCCCGAGTCGCGGCCCGAACCGGAGCCGGATTCGGAACCTGCCGGGGCTGAGGAAGCCGGCCCCGACCCGGTTTTCGTATCGGAGCCCGTCCCTTCCTGGGAACCGGAAGTGGATGAGATAACGGACGCCGGGGAAGAAGCCGGGGAATACGCCAGCGCGGACTTCCCTCCGCCGGAACCCGAACCGGAGGAGGAAGAATCACCCCGCAGGCCGGAAAGGCACTACAGCCTTGGGGAAAGGCTGCTGCTGCCTGTAATAGGCATATTGGCCATGGTGGCCGTAAAAAAGCACCAGCGGGAGCAGGCCGCCCCCGCGGAAACGGAAGAGGGGGATAAAGACCAAATTCCCGAACTTCCCCCGGAAAAGGCCGCCAAACTTTACGCCGGGCAGGTAAGGCCCCTGAGGATACGGGGTCTGCTGGCAGCCGCCCTCACCGCCATTCTGGTGTTCTTTTCCTACGGCTACGAGCTGGGCATGTCAATGCCGGGCGCTTTAAGCAGCATCCGGGTCCTCTCCCTGATAAGCATGCTAATTTTGCTGGCGGTGATAATGCTGGGCCTGGACATCTTCACAAACGGCATGGTGTCCCTGTTCCGCGGCTCCCCCGGAGCCGAAACCCTGGTGGCCGTATCCTGTCTCGCCTCCATACTGGACTCTGTGGCTGTTGTCGCCACCGGACATGCCCGGGGCATACCCTTCTGCGCCGTATCCGCCCTTTCCATGGTTTTCGCCATATGGGGCGCCCGCTACACCTGCGAAGGCTACAGGGCCACCTTCCGCACCGTCGCCATGAGCAAATCCCCTTACGTGGTGACGTCCGAGGATGGAATCTGCGAGGGAGAGCGGGCGCTGGTTAAATCCCGGCGCGGCTACGAGGGCTTTATACTCAGGAGCGAGGAGGCGGACCCGGGGGAAACCAGCTACACCCTTTTTGCCCCCTTCCTTATGGCATGCGCCCTGGTTCTGGCCTTTCTGGCCTCGGTGGTCAAGGGCAGGCCGGAGGACTTTTTCCACACCCTGTCCGGCCTTGTGGCAGTCTGCGCCTCTTTTTCCGCCCTGCTGGCCTTCCCCCTGCCTTTTGCAATCACCGCCCGCCGCCTCCTTCAAAGCGGCGCCGCAATAGCGGGATACGCGGGGGCCGCCGACATCAGCAGGAGCCCCAGGGTTGTGGTCACCGATACGGACATTTTCCCCGTGGGTACCCTGGTCATGGAAAGCATACACATCCTGGAGGGCTACTATACCGACAAGGTAATCTCGTACACGGGCAGCCTGTTGGCCGCCTCCGGGGCGGGGCTTTCCGGGGTCTTTACGGAGCTGATGCGCCGCAACGGCTGCACCATACACCGGGTTGAGAACTTCAGCTTCCACGAGGGCGGTGGCCTTGAGGCCACCATAAAGGGCGAGCAGGTCTGCGTGGGCTCCTCGGGATACATGAATCTCATGGGCATCCGCCTGCCCCGGAAGCTGAACGCCAAAAACGCCGTGTTTGCCGCCATAAACGGCTCCCTTGTGGGAGTCTTCACCATAAACTATATACCCACCCCCTCGGTGCAGGACGCCCTGGTGTCTCTGCTCCACAGCCGTGCGGTGCCCCTGTTCGCCATACGGGACTTCAACATCACCCCCCTGATGCTGCGGCAAAAATTCAGGCTGCCCACCGACGGCTTCGACTTTCCCTCCTTTTCCGAGCGCTACCGCATTGCCGCGGCGGAACCCTCGGAGGGAAGCGCCCCGGCGGCGATTCTCACCAGAGAGGGCCTGGGCCCCTTCGCGGAAGCCTCCGACAGGGGCAGGAGGCTGCACAGGGCCTCACGGGTTTCCGTTTTCATATCCCTTCTTGGCTCCTTCGCGGGCCTCGTGCTTATGTTCCTCCTGTGCCTGAACGCCTCTTTCGACTCCGCCACCGCCGGCAATCTGACGACTTTCATGTTTTTCTGGCTGGTGCCGGTGCTGGTTATATCTCTCGGGCTGAGACGCTGACAGGAAGCGTCCATCAACCTGCACAAAACCTGTTGCCAAGCTTGTCATAATAATGTATAATTAATTGTTACAATAATTTGCGAGTAATTAATCACACTAAAGTAGGGGAGAAACAATACATGAGTTATGCAACGAGTAAAATCCGCAACATTTGCCTTCTGGGACACGGCAGCAACGGAAAAACCAGCCTGGTTGAAAGCATGCTGTACTGCGCCGGCGTAACCGACCGCCTTGGCCGCGTCGCGGACGGCAACACCGTTTCAGACTATGACCCCGAGGAAACCCGCCGCAAGTTCAGTATCGGCACCTCTACCATGCATCTTGACCACAACAAGGTCAGGATAAACATTCTTGACGCCCCCGGGTACTTTGATTTCGTAGGCGAGGTGTATCAGGCCCTCCGCGTGGCAGATGCGGGCATTATCGTCGTGGCGGCAAAGGACGGTTTGAACGTAGGCGATGAAAAAGCCTGGAAATACCTGTCCGTCCGCAACCTGCCCCGGGCCTTCTATATATCCAAAATGGACGAGGAGCACGCCGATTTTGACGGCACCCTCTCCGCCCTCCGGGAGCAGTTCGGCCCCTCCGTCTGCCCCCTGACAGTGCCCATAATCCAGAGCGACAAGGTGGTAGGCATTGTGGACGTGGTCGCCAGGAAAGCCTACCAGGCGGACGGCCGCAAGCACAAGGAAATCCCCGTGCCCGCCGACATGAGCGACAAGGTTGAGGAATTCTACAACATGCTGGCGGAGTGCGTGGCCGAAACCAGCGAGGAATTTATGGAAAAATACTTTGGCGGCGAGGAGTTCACCGCCGATGAAATATACTCCGCCCTGGCCGCCGGCGTGGCGGAATGCGGCATTTTCCCCATATTCTGCGGCAGCGCCTACACCGGGCTCGGAACCCCCACCCTGCTGGACGCGATAGCCAGGTTCTTCCCCGCCCCCATGGAGGAGGGCAAGCCCGTGGACGAAAACGGCCCCGCCGCGGCAATTATCTACAAGACCGTTTCCGACCAGTACGGAAAATTCTCCTTCTTCAAGGTGGTCTCCGGCAAGGTCACTTCGGACATGACCCTTGTGAACCCCCGCACCGGCACCACCGAGAAGCTGGGCCACTTATACAAGATGCTGGGCAAGAAAAACATTGAGGTGGACGAGATTGCATGCGGCGACATCGGCGCAGTCTCCAAGCTGAATGTCACCAAAACCGGGGACACCCTCTGCGATTCCAAGCTGAACAAGGCCCTTCCCGGAATAGAATTCGACGAGCCCTGCTATTCCATGGCCATTACCTCCAAGGTCAAGGGCCAGGAGGACAAGATAGCTTCCGGCCTCAACCGTCTTTCCGAGGAAGACCCGTCTTTCTCCTTCGTCAACAATTCCGAAACCCGCCAGCTGGTCATCTCCGGCGCCGGCGACATGCACCTGGATGTGCTCTGCTCCAAGCTTAAGAACAAGTTCGGCGTGGAAGTGGTGCTCAGCCCCGCCAGGGTGCCCTACCGCGAGAAAATCCGCAAAAAGGTTAAGGTTCAGGGTCGGCACAAGAAGCAGACCGGCGGCCACGGCCAGTACGGCGACGTGTGGATTGAGTTCGAGCCTCAGACCGAGACCGAGGATCTGATTTTCGAAGAGAAGATTTTCGGAGGCAGCGTGCCCAAGAACTTCCACCCCGCCGTTGAAAAGGGCCTGCGGGAATCCATCCAGAAGGGCGTTTTGGCCGGTTACCCTGTGGTGTACCTGAAGGCCACCCTGGTGGACGGCTCCTACCACGAGGTGGACTCCTCCGAAATGGCGTTTAAGACCGCCGCCACCCTGGCCTACAAGGCGGGCCTGCCTCAGGCAAGCCCCGTCATTCTGGAACCCATCGTCCACCTGAAGGTCATGGTGCCCGACACCTACCTGGGCGACATCATGTCCGACCTGAGCAAGCGCCGCGGCAGCCCTCTGGGCATGAGCGTGGTAGACGGCATGCAGGTGGTGGAAGCCGAGGTGCCCATGGCGGAAATGTCCTCCTACGCCATCGACCTGCGCTCCATGACGCAGGGCAGGGGCTCCTTTACCTTCACCTTCACCAGGTACGAGGGGGTTCCCGCCAACATTCAGCAGAAGATAATTGACGAAGCCAAGGCCCTCTCCGAAGGCGAATAAACTCCGGGCAACTCCATTTGGACAACATAATAATGGGAACCGGTTTTATCGGTTCCCTTTTCTTCGCCCGCCGCCGGAACATATCCTTTCTGCAACCGTCTAAAGCATAGCGTCGTGGCCGGCGCGCCGCCGCCATGGCGAGGCATCTAAAAATGCCCCTCCAATCACTACATAATCAGTCATATAAAGGTGGGTACACATTATGAGCAAACGCAAAAACGAGCTGCTATACTTCTTCTGGTCGGCAGCGATAGTCATATGCACGGTCCTGGTGCTGTTTTCACTGATATTCGCCGCCTGCGTAAAGAAGCAGCCCGGCGACGCAGGAACAAGCCCTTCGCCCCAGGTGACCGACGGCTCCGCCGGCGGCGACACCGGTGCCTCTGAGGAGACCCCTCCGGCGCAGGAGTCCCCCGAGCCTTCCGCGGAAACGCCGGAAACCAGCCCTGAACCCGCCGAAGCCTCCACCGTTTTGGGGGAAACCGAGGACATGGGTCAGGAATACCTGGACAGGATAGTCTTCCTCGGGGACAGCACCACCTACGGCCTTAAGGCCTACAGCATGCTCTCCGGCGGGACCGACACAACCCAGGTTTGGACTCCCGCCAGCGGCACCCTCGCCCTGTTCAACCAGAGCATCGCCACCATCGTTTACCCCGAAACCGGCGAGGAAATCACCATTGTGGAGGCCGTCACCAGAAAACAGCCCGAGTACCTGCTCATCACCCTGGGCGTCAACGGCGTGTCCTCCATGGACGAAGAGTACTTCACCCTGGAATACAAAAAGCTTGTGAACAACATCCTGGAGGCCAGCCCTGACACCAAGATAATCCTCAACTCCATCTACCCGGTGGCCTCAAACTACGACAAGCAGGAATACATCAACAACGAAAAGATAACCGCCGCCAACGGCTGGATAAGGAATCTGGCCGAAGAGCTGGGCGTCAGGTATCTGGACAGCGCCTCCGTAATTACGGGCCCCGACGGTTTCCTTATGGACGAATACCAGAACGGGGACGGCATACACTTGAACTCAGCGGGTTTCTCCCGCATCCTGGAATACATCAGAACCCACGGGTATCAATGATAGCGAGGTAACAGAAATGAAAAATACCGCCCGATATTCAGCGCTGCTCGTCATAATGGCCCTGGCCCTCTCCCTGCTGTCCGCCTGCGGCAAGTCCTCCGTTGCAGACGTGCCTGTGGAGGACATCGCAAAAAAGGTGGACGAGGCCATCGGCAACGAGGGCACGCTTATAGCCGTGGACGCCGACTACATCAGGGGCTATATGCGCATGGACGTGTCCGATTACATGGGCTTTGTGGTAAAAATCAACGCTTACGGCGCCAACATAGACGAGTACGGCATTTTCAAGGGCGCCGACGGGAATCAGGCCAAGGAAATCGCCAAAGCGGTTGAGGACTACCTCCAAATGCGGGAGGACACCTGGATGGAGGAGTACATGCCCGAGGAGAAGCCCAAACTGCTGGCAGCCGAATCCAAGGTCCTGGGCAACTACGTCATGTACGCCATACTCTGGGACGAGGAAAAGGCCGCCGCCT
Organism: Oscillospiraceae bacterium; assembly: GCA_050944015.1. Lineage (GTDB taxonomy): Bacteria > Bacillota > Clostridia > Oscillospirales > Oscillospiraceae > DUOX01. The sequence goes on along the minus strand of JBMNQG010000048.1, from coordinate 5,922 downwards.
TCGACGCCTTCGCCTCCGCCGTCGGCAAATAAAGAGCGCACAGGCCGCTACGGTTTTTCGCAGCGGCCTGTTTTCGTATACCTACCTGTCCAGCCAAATAAAGCGCCTCCCCCTGTAGTCCAGGAGCCCCTCTTCCCTCATGCGGGACAGTTCCCGGCTCATGGCGCTGCGGTCTATGCACAGGTAGTTTGCCAGCTTGCTCAGGCTGAAGGGTATTTCAAATTTGCGGGAGCCCTCCCGCTCCATCATGTCGTAAAAATACGCCTCCAGCCGGCTGCGTATGGTCTTGTGGGAAATGAAGGACATCTGCCTGTTCAGCTGGACGTTTTTCTCCGCGATTATCTTGAGCAGGTTGGATATGAGCTGCCGGTGATACCCGCAGGCCACCTGGCAGGGGCTCACTATCCGCCCCACGTCCAGCATGAGCGCGCTGCTGTCCGCCAGGGCGACAACGGATACGGGCATCAGCTCCATCTCCATGCAGGCGAAGGTCTCCCCGAACATGTCCCCCGGCTCCAGGGCGCCTATAACCATCCGGTCCCCCAGAACATTCTCCTTCACCACCTGGGCCTTTCCGGACAGCAGAATTGCCACCTTGGGCCGGGACTGGCCAGCCAAAAATATGAATTCACCCTTTTTGCGGCTCACCTTGCGGTAGCCCAGGCACTTCAGCAGCTCCGGAATTTCCGCCTCTTCCATCCCGGCGAACAATTTGTTGCTCTTTAAAATGTCCAGCATATTTTCCCTCTTTCCGGCGCTTTTGTTGCAGGCGCAACATATTTTACAGGGCAAGTATAGTATAGTCGGGACAGAAAGTAAAGAGCATCTCAAAATAAATGGAAGAGGTATTGTTTTTATGATACGTACAATAATAAAAATCGACGAAAATCTGTGCAACGGCTGCGGCCTGTGCGCCCAGGCCTGCCACGAAGGGGCCATAGCCATAATTGACGGCAAGGCCAAACTCATAAGGGACGACTACTGCGACGGGCTGGGCAACTGCCTGCCCGCCTGTCCCAGTGGCCGGTGCAGATTAAGCTGGTGCCTCCCGCCGCCCCTTACTCCAGCAACGCCCACCTGCTGGTGGCGGCGGACTGCACCGCCTACGCCTACGGGGACTTCCACAACCAGTTTATTAAGAACCGCATCACCCTTATCGGCTGCCCCAAGCTGGACGGCTGGGACTATTCCGAGAAGCTGACGGAAATCCTCAGGAACAACGACATCAGGAGCGTCACCGTGGTCCGCATGGAGGTGCCCTGCTGCGGCGGCCTTGAACACGCCGTAAAGGAGGCCCTGAGAAACTGCGGCAAGATGATACCCTGGCAGGTAGTCACAATTTCAACTGACGGAGAAATACTTAACTGACAGGAGGAGTCGTTATGTCGGAAAAATTCATTAAAAACATTGAGTTTGCAACCGTTTTGCCCCTGGCGGACCTGGTGGCCTGCCAGCCCGGCCAGGTGGTGAGCAAGACCCTCGCTCAGAACAAGTCCCTCAGCCTGACCCTGTTCGCCTTCGACAAGGGGGAGGAAATCAGCTCTCACGAGTCCTCCGGGGACGCCATGGTGATATGCCTGGACGGCGAAGGAGAAATTACCATCGACGACAGGAAATATACCCTGAAACCTGGGGAAACTATCATCATTCCCGCAAGAAGGCCCCACGCCGTATTCGCAAAAGAGCAGTTTAAAATGTTCCTTATAGTCGTATTCCCACAATAAAAAGGAAGGTGCGTTAAATGAAGGCATTCGTGGACCGTTCCGGCTGCATAGGCTGCGGCCTGTGCGAAAGCATCTGCCCCGAGGTTTTCCACCTGGACGACGAGGGCCTGGCGGAGGCCTACGAAGAAGTGCCCCCCTCCAACGAGGACAGCGCAATGGAGGCACGGGACAGCTGCCCCGTTTCCGTCATCTCCATCGAAGAGGACTAGGAGCCCCCAAAAAAGCACGCCGCCCGGATGAAAAACCGGGCGGCGTATTTTTATATTCCTTACTTTTGCGGCCTTGTTTTGCGCCCGAGGCGCCCCGCGGCGGAAAAGAGGAGGAAGGCGGCGATGTCCGCCACCACAATGCTAGCCCCCGCCGGGGTGGCCCAGGCGTAGGAAATCACAATCCCCGCGAAAAAGCATATCACCGACACGGCCGCCGAGGACAGCACCACGGATTTGTAGCTCTTGAAAACCCACATGGAGGTGAGGGCGGGGAAAATAATCATGCTGGATATAAGCAGCGCCCCCATAAGCCGCATGCCCAGAACCACGGTGACGGCGGTGAGCAGGGCGATAAGCATGTTGCAGGCACCCGCCCTGGTGCCCGTGGCCCTGGCGAAGCTCTCGTCGAAGGTGACGGCAAAGATCCTGGTATAAAACAGGACGTAAAGCAAAAGGACCGCCGCCGACAGGACCACGCTTGCAAGGACGTCTTCCCTGCCCAGGGCGAGAATGCTGCCGAAAAGGTAGTTGTACATGTCCACGTTCATGCCCCGGGCCAGGGTCAGGGCCATAATCCCCACCGCAAGGGAGCCGGTGGAGATGAGGGCTATCAGGGCGTCCCCCTTTATCCTGCTGTTTTCGCTGAGCCTCAGCATCAGAAAGGCCGCCGCCACCACCACCGGGATGGCCACCTGCAGGGGGGCCGCGTTCAGGGCGGTGGCCACCGCCAGTGCGCCGAAGCTCACGTGGGACAGCCCGTCCCCTATCATGGAATACCTCTTCAGCACCAGGCTCACCCCCAAAAGGGAGGCGCAAAGGGCCACAAGCCCTCCCGCCGCCAGCGCCCGGCACATAAACGGATAGCTCAGCATTTCCCGCAGCAGCTCAAACATTTCCACAATCCCCCAAAAAGCGCCTTCCCAGGCTGCTGTTCAAATAATCCGGCACGGTCCCGAAAAACGCCGGCCCCTTCTGCAGGTGCAGGATGTGGGAGGCGTTGGCTGCCGCCCCGGCCAGGTCGTGGGAGACCATGACAATGGTCATGCCCTCGCCCCTCAGCTCCCTGGCCGTCCGGTACAGGTCCTGGGTAATCACCGGGTCCAGGCCGGCAAAGGGCTCGTCTAGAAGCAGCAGCCTTTTGGCGGCGCAGAGGGCTCTCGCCAGCAGCACCCGCCGCTGCTGCCCGCCGGAAAGCTCCCGGAAGCAGGCCCGGGCCAGGTCCCCGATTTCCAGCTTCTCCATGTTTGCCCTGGCCCTGGCCCTGTCCTCCTTTGAATAAAAGGGGCGGAGCCCCCTGGAGTTGAGGCAGCCCGAGAGGACCACCTCCCACACATTTGCGGGAAAGTCCTTCTGGGCCTCCGTCTGCTGGGGTAGGTAGCCTATATCCTCCTGCCTCAACCCCTCCCGGAACAGGATTTCCCCGCTGTCGGGGCTCTTCAGGGAGAGTATGGCTTTCAGCAGGGTGCTTTTCCCGCAGCCGTTTTCGCCCACCACGCACAGGTAGTCCCCCTCCTCCACCTGGAAGGAAAGGCCTGACAGGACCACGTTCCCGTCGTAGGACAGGGTCAGGTCCCTGCATTCTATCAGGGCCATCAGCTCAGCGCCCCCTTCAGCGTCTCAAGATTCCGCTCCATCAGCGAAACGTAGGTAGCCCCCTCCTCCATCTCCTGCCGGGTGACGTTGTGGCAGGAGTGGAGCATGGCGGTTCCGGCCCCAGTGGCCTCGGCTATGCTGTCCGCCACCAGGTGGTTGGAAAACTCTATATAAAACACAGTATTGACGCCTTCCTCCCGCACCTTGTCAATAAGGAAGGCCACGGTGGCGGCACTGGGCTCCGCCTCGCTGCTGCAGCCGGGAAAGGCCGCGTAATAATCCAGCCCGTACTCCTCGGCGAAATAGCGGAAGGGAAACCTGTCCCCGAAAATAAGCGTCTTGGTTCCGGCCGCGGAGAAGAACTGGCGAAAGCTCCCGTCCAGGGCCTCCAGCCGGGCGGCGTAGTCCTCCGCGTTTTGGGCGTAAGTCACCCTGTTTTCCGGGTCGATTCGGCAAAGGACATCCTCAATGGCCTGCACTATCAAAACGGCGTTTGCGGGAGAAGTCCAGACATGCTGGTCGTACTCCTCCCCGTCCTCGTGGCTGTGGCCCTCTTCCATGCCCTCTTTCAGCTCTTCCCTCAAAAGTCCGACGCAGTCCATCATCCTGAGGACGGGAACCTCCCGTTCCAGGGATCTTAAAACATCCTCCACCCATCTGTCGTTGAAACCGCCGGTATATATGAACAGGTCGCAGTTTTGTATCCTGATTATGTCCTGGGCCGAGGGCTCGTAGGAATGGCTCTCCACCCCCGGCGGCAGAAGCATGCTGACCCGGGCCAGGTCCCCGCACACCTGCCTTGCGAAATCATACGCGGGAAAATTCGCGGCCACAATCTGCAGCCCGCCGTCCTTTTCCACCGTTTCCCCGCCTGCGCAGCCCGGGATGCAGAGGCACATCAGCGCAAGGGCCGTAAGCAGTATAAGCGTTCTTCTCATTGAAATCCTCCAAACCGGATTATGGTCGGGCGCGGCGGCCCCTTTTCAGGCCCGCCCCTGCTTGCAGGACCTGCAAAGGCCGTATATGACGGTTTTCTCCCTGTCGACAAGAAAACAGTGGTCCCCCTTCATGTGGCGCTCTACCTCCTCCATGAAGGAGCAGTACGTCTCCTCCGTCCCTCCGCACCTGACGCAGGCCAGCCGGCAGAGCCGGGCGCTTCCGGCCCCGTCCCGGTTGTACTGGTACAGGGCGGCGCTGCCCGGGCCGGGTATGAATCTGGAGAGCTTTCCCTCCTGGGTCAGCCGGGCCAGGCTGCGGTAAACGGTGGCCTTGCCCACGTTCAGCTCCCGGCTGTCAATCAAATCCTGGGCCGAAAACTTCTCCCCCGGTCGGCTTTCAAAAAAGCGCAGTATGTCCTCCCTCTGTCTGGTTCTGTACGTCCTTGCCCTTCCCATCTTCAGCATCTCCAATTTGAAACTTAATATCAAATTTATATTACATCACTTTTTCCAATTTTGCAACTGATTCTCAATTTCCCGTATTTATAGATTATGCTCCGCTTTTGTGGATTTTACGCCGCGCAGCTGATATAATAACCTTGCAACCGGCATATTTCCCGACCTTGGCAAAAAGCGCGGATCTATCCTGCTTGCCTTGGCGCGGATTTAATCGCGGCGATTTAAACACAAAAGAGAGCTGGAGATGAACGCCATGACAGTTTTGCTCACCGGCGGGGCGGGCTATATAGGGTCCCACACCGCCCTGGAACTCATACAGGCGGGCTACAGCGTGATAATCGCGGACAACCTGTCCAACAGCAGCCCTGCCGTCATAGAGCGCCTGGAAAAAATCAGCGGAGTCAAGGTGCCTTTCTACAACATAGACGTCTCCCGGCCGGAGGCGCTGGACAAAATGTTTCACGTGAAACAAATCGATTCCGTAGTCCATTTCGCGGGCTACAAGGCGGTGGGCGAGTCCTCGGTTGACCCTTTGAAGTATTACCGCAACAACATCGACTGCGCCCTGACCCTTCTGGAGACCATGCGCGCCCACAACGTGAACAAAATCGTGTTCAGCTCCTCGGCCACCGTATACGGCTACCCGGAAAAGTCCCCGGTGGACGAAACCGCGCCCACCCGCTGCGAAAACCCCTACGGCTGGTCCAAGCTGATGATAGAACAAATAATAACCGATTACGCTAAAGCCAGCTCGGAGGTTTCCGCAATCATCCTGCGCTACTTCAATCCCATAGGCGCCCACGAAAGCGGCCTTATCGGGGAAAACCCCGCCGGGATACCCAACAACCTGATGCCCTACATCTCCCAGGTGGCAATAGGCCGGCTGGAAAAGCTCCGGGTCTTCGGCGGCGACTACCCCACAAAGGACGGCACCGGAGTCCGGGACTACATCCACGTGACGGACCTGGCCAAGGGCCACGTGGCCGCCCTGAAATACGC
>JBMNQG010000047.1:0-14652 GCA_050944015.1 Oscillospiraceae bacterium | reverse complement strand
GCTTGACGAAAACAAGCGGGTTGACGAGCTGTCCAGCGGGATGAGGGTCAAGTATCTTATTGGCTTTGTTTGGACTTGGTTTTCTCCTTTACGGGCTGTTTAACCTGGTGTTTTTCCCGAGCTTTTACAGGACTGGCTACAAAGTCGGGATGGCTTTTTTAAAGGGCAGCATTGCAGTGTTTCTTGTGGTTGCCTGCGACGTGGTACTTCCACACATCCCCGGATTTCAGCTTCTTGACGGCAATAATGCAGCGGCTCAGTTGCCAATTCTGACCACCGGCGCTGCAGTTTTCGCGGAATTCTCGCTTTTGGCCTATCACCATAGCGCAAACCTGTATGAAAAGGTGGACTTGTAAAAATTTCCCTCAAAAAGCGTCTCGGGCAGTCCTGGGATGAGCCTAAAGACCACCGGAAAAATTAACCGCCGGGTGGGAGCCCTCTGTAACTTCCGGTTTAAATAAAAAGGCTGCGGCAAAACGGATTTGCCGCAGCCTTTTTTAATTTTTCTTGTTTTGAACAAAGGGCGCTTTAATCGGAGGTAGCGCTATATTGCCGCGCTTTCTTCCTTGTAGCGGAAGGGCTTGCGACCTTCATAGGTGGTGTGCAGCAGCTGGTGCGCCAGATGGCTGTTGGGCTCGCCCAGGAACTTTCGGTAGAGTTCCTGGATCTGCGGGTTGTTATGGGACTGGCGCAGTTTTTGCCGCTCGTCCTCGCTGTAAAGGGCCCGGGCGCGCTTCTGGCGGTAAGTTTTGATAATGTCCACATCCTCGTTTGGCAGGAAGGCGTGGCGGACATAGGGCATGCCGCCGCCGTTGATGCAGCCGCCGGGACAGCACATAATCTCAATAAAATGATATTTGCTCCTGCCTGCGCGGATGTCGTCCAGCAGCACCTTTGCGTTTTTCATGCCGCTGGTGACCGCCACGTTCAGCGTCATGCCGCCCAGAACGAAGGTGGCCTCCCTTATGTCGTCGAAACCGCGGACCTGCTGGAAAGCGATGGCCTCATGTTCCTTTCCTTCCAGCGCGAAGTAGGCCGTGCGCAGGGCGGCTTCCATAACGCCGCCGGTTACTCCGAAAATGACGGCGGCTCCCGTATAGTCGCCCACAATGTCCTGGTCAAATTCCTCGTCGGGCAGGCGCTGGAAGACTATGCCCGCTCGCTTTATCATATCGGCCAGTTCGCGCACCGACAGGACGGCGTCCACATCCTTCAGACCGTTTGTGACCAGCTGGGGCCGCTCCTTTTCGAATTTTTTGGCCGTGCAGGGCATGATTGACACGACGAAAATATCATTTGGGTCAATGCCCTTCTCCTGAGCATAATAACTCTTTAGAACTGCCCCCATCATCTCGTGGGGGGACTTGCAGGTGGATATATGGTCCAGCAAATCGCTGTAATAGGTTTCGGCGTAATTAATCCAGCCGGGGGAGCAGGAGGTTATCATGGGCAGCACACCGCCGCTTTTTATGCGGTGAAGCAGTTCGTGGGCCTCTTCCATTATGGTCAGATCGGCGGCGAAATTGGTATCGTAAACCTTTGCAAAGCCCAGACGCCTCAGCGCCGCCACCATTTTGCCGGTAACCGGCGTGCCTATGGGCATGCCGAATTCTTCGCCCAAACCGGCCCGGACTGCTGGCGCGGTTTGAACAATGACGTACTTGCCGGCTTCCATGGCCGCGTACACCTTGTCGATATCGCTCTTTTCCATCAGGGCGCCGGTGGGACATACGCTGACACACTGACCGCACATCAGGCAGGGGGATTCGTCCAGGGAAATGTTGCCTGCCGGCCCCACAATGGTATTGAAGCCTCGGTTTATAAAGCTCAGGACTCCGTTGCCGTGGGCGCTCTGGCAGCGGGAAATGCACCTGCCGCACAGTATGCACTTGCTGGTATCCCGGACAATGGAGGGGGTTACGTCGTCATAGGTGGTCGGCGTTTTGGAGCCCCGGAACATATTTTCCCTGGCGCCTGTCAGCTTCGCCACGTGCAGCAGCTCGCAGCGCCCGTTCTTGTGGCACGGCTGGCAGTTCTGGGAATGGTTGGACAGAAGCAGTTCGACGCTAGTGCGCCTCGCCTTGATGGCCCTGGGAGAAGATATGGTAACTTCCATGCCCTCGGCGACGGGATAAACGCAGGATGCCACCAGGTTCCTGATGCCCTTCACCTCTACGAGGCAGACGCGGCAGGAACCCTGGCTGCATTCGCCCCCGTTATATGAGCAGAGGGAAGGAATTTCATAACCGCAAAGTCTTGCGGCCTCCAGAATCGTAAGGCCTTCGTCCACCTGGTAGGGCATGCCCTCGATTTTAATGTTGACTTTACTCATCGCAATTCCTCCTTACTCCCTAGAAATAGCGCCGAACTTGCAAGACGAATAGCACATTCCGCATTTCAGGCACTTTGTCTGGTCTATGACAAAGGGGGTCTTTCCCGGCACGCCGTGAATTACCTCCACGGGGCACACGCGGGAACAGGCCGAACACATCCTGCATTTATTGGGGTCAATGTAGTAGCTTATAAGATTCTTGCAGACTTGGGCGGGGCACTTCTTATCCACAATGTGGGCGATATACTCGTCCCTGAAGTGCCTGAGTGTGGACAGGATGGGGTTTGCCGCGGTCTGCCCCAGGGCGCACAGCGAATTATTCTTGCATGACTCGCCGATTGCCTCAAGCTCCTCCAGGTCCGTCATGGTGCCGTTGCCGCTGGTGATGCGCTCAAGGATTTCCAGTATGCGCTTTGTCCCGATCCGGCAGGGAGAACATTTGCCGCAGGACTCGTCGCAGATAAAGCCCATGTAGAACTTAGCCACATCCACCATGCAGTTGGTCTCGTCCATTACAATGGCGCCGCCGGAGCCCATCATGGAGCCCAGAGCCACCATATTGTCGAAATCTATTTTTTCGTTCATATACGCCTCGGGCAGGCAGCCGCCGGAGGGCCCGCCGGTCTGGATGGCCTTGAACTCCTTGCCGCCCTGAATGCCGCCGCCGATTTCATAAATCAGCTCGCGCAGGGTAAGGTTCATGGGGATTTCCACAAGGCCGACGTTGTTGACCTTGCCGCCGAGACAAAAGACCTTCGTGCCCCTGCTCTTTTCCGTTCCGTACTGGGTAAATGCCTCCACGCCTTCCCGAAGTATGTATGGCACGTTGGCCAGGGTTTCCACGTTGTTGACTATTGTCGGCTTGCCCCACAATCCCTTGACCGCGGGGAAAGGAGGACGGGGCCTGGGCATGCCGCGCTGGCCCATTATTGAGTTCAGCAGAGCTGTCTCCTCGCCGCATACGAATGCGCCCGCTCCCAGACGGACGTGCGCGTGGAAGCTAAAGCCGGTGCCCAATATGTTGTCGCCCAAAAGCCCGAGTTCCTCCGCGCTCTTGATGGCTGCCCTAATCCGGGCGACTGCGGTGGGATATTCGGCGCGGATATAGAAATAGCCTTCGGAAGCGCCAATGGCATATCCTGCAATGGTCATGCCTTCAATGACCGCGAAGGGATTATCCTCCAAAATTGAGCGGTCCATGAATGCGCCGGGGTCGCCCTCGTCGCCGTTGCATACCACGTACTTCTGGTCGGCCTTTGATTCATAGGCAAACTGCCACTTCCTCCCCGCCGGGAAGCCGCCGCCGCCGCGGCCTCTCAGGCCGGAATCCGAAATTACCTTTATGACTTCTTCCGGCGTCATGCTGAAGGCTTTCAGCAGCCCCTGATAGGCCCCGTAACCCAGCGCCTCCTCTATTTTGTTAGGGTCAATAATGCCGCATCCGTGGAGGGCTATGCGCTTCTGCTTGCGGAAGAATTCAATTTCATTCATTTTGCTGATCTTTATGCCCGTCTTCGGGTCTTTGTAAATCAGACGGTCCACAATCTTATTCCCCAGCAAGTGAGAATTAACGATATCGGCCACGTCCGAAGGCATCACCAGCCGGTAAAGAACGTCCTCGGGGAAGATGCGGACAAAGGGTCCCTGGGAACAAAGGCCGAAGCAGCCCACGGTTCTGATTTCCACTTTGTCTTCCAGGCCGTTTTCCCTGATAACATCCTCAAAGCGCTCTTTGATGTTCATGGTGCCGGCGGCTATGCAGCCGGTGCCGCTGCACAGCATTATGTAGCGCTTGCCGTCCTTGCCATTGAACTTCGCCTGAAGTTCTTCGGTAAACCTGGCGATATCCGCGCGCAGTTGTTCGCAAGAAGTATACATTACAGATTAGCCCCCTCTCTGTATTCGGCAATAATGCCTGCTACAGCGTTAACCTTAACCCGAGCATAAACCTTGCCGTTTATGGTAACTGCGGGAGCAGCAGCACAGGCGCCAATACAGCGCAGTGCGTCAATGGTAAACAGACCGTCCGGTGTGGTTTCGCCGGGCTTGATGCCCAGGATTTCGCAGAATTGGTCCATAATTTGCTGTGCGCCCTTCACATAGCAGGCCGTACCCTGACAGCAGCCTATTACGTATTTTCCTTTGGGCTCCAATGAGAAGAAGGAATAAAACGTCACGACTCCGTAAATCTCGGCGACCGGAATACCGGTCTTTTCGGATACTATTTCCTGAACTTCCAGAGGAATATAGCCATATTCGTCCTGAATGTTGCTGAGGATCATGATGAGCGGGGTTTTCTTGTCTTTATAGCGATCGCAGATTTCTTCTATCTTTTTTACCGCTTCTTTTTTGAGTTGACCCATATATAGTTTTCTCCTCCTAACTTTCCGGTTTTGGGCTTCCAATATGCGTATACTCAGTAACGCATAACAATAAGCCTCCTTTTATATCAATAATAGGAGAAACAACTTGTAAAGTCTAGGGTCTAGAGTGTAAAATCTTTTTTAAAATCTTGCAAGCAGATTATATAATCTGCACAAAAAGAGCAAAATATTTGTCCAAATTTCTATCTCTTCCGTTAATATTTTGACAAAACCAGGTGTGCCCTATGAAAGACGCTTTGTCCCAATATGCAAATATGAAATCGGTCGCGGCTGTTATCCATATTAAAATTAACAACAAAATAACAAGCGGCAAAACAAATTCTGCCACAGCCCTTGAAAATACAAAAAAATGAGAAAACAAAAAAGGAAAGCCCGGGAACCATTGTAAAATCATGGTTTCCGGGTTCTCTTATTTGGTACGCCCGACTGGACTTGAACCAGCGACCTTCAGAGTCGGAGTCTGACACTCTATCCACTGAGCTACGGGCGCAAATGAACAGAAGTCATTATAGCAAAAATATCGGCCAATGTAAAGATTAAGTTGCCTGGCGAATCTTGCTGTTTAATAGGCTCTATGGTATACTTCAATGGACTCGCCATTTAAATTATATCCCAATATTTGCGGGTATTATTTGGTATTTATTGAAAAAGAGGTTTTGCAGATGAAGAAGGTTCGCCTTGGCAATACGGGTCTTGTTGTGACAAAGCTGGCAATGGGCTGTCTGCCCATACAGCGCTGTTCCATCAGGGATGCGGTAAGAATCCTGCAGGCCGCTTATGAGGGCGGCATAAACTTTTTCGATACGGCCAATTCTTATACCGACAGCGAGGAAAAGCTGGGCCTTGCCCTGTCCCATGTAAGGGATAAGATTATAATTGCCACCAAGAGCATGGGCAGGGACAAAAAAACCGTGGCCGCCCATATAGAAAACAGCCTACGCATGCTGAAAACAGACTACATAGACCTTTTCCAGTTCCATATGCCCTCGGAAATACCGGACCCAAACGACAAAGACGGACCTTTTGCCGCCGCATACGAGGCCAGGGACAAGGGTTATATACGCCACATAGGCATCACAGCCCATCGGCTGCAGCTGGCTTTCGAGCATATTGAAAGAGGTCTTTTTGAAACCCTCCAGTATCCCTTCAGCTACCTGTCCGACGAAAGGGAACACGAGTTGGTGAAAAGGTGCGGGGAGGCGGGCATGGGCTTTATAGCCATGAAAGGCATGGCCGGGGGACTGCTGAGAAACGCCCGCGCCTGCTACGCCTATATGGCCCGGCAGGAGGGTGTGGTCCCCATTTGGGGCATACAGAGCATGGATGAACTAAACCAGTGGCTGGCCCTCGCCCGGGAAGAGCCGGAGCTGGATGAGGAACTTATGGCCGTCATCGAGGAAGACAGGCGCCAGCTGTCCGGCAGCTTTTGCCGGGGATGCGGCTACTGCATGCCCTGTCCCGTCGGCATTGAAATCAACAACTCCGCCCGCATGAACATGCTTCTGCGCCGCTCGCCCTGGCGGCAGTATTATACCCCCGAGTGGCGGGAGAAGATGAACAGCATCAAGGACTGTATAAATTGCGGCCAGTGCAAGTTAAAATGTCCTTACGGCCTTGATACTCCGGAGCTGTTAAAATTCATGCTGGAGGATTATAATAGTTTTTATGAGCAGCACCGAGAAGAGTTATAGGCTAAGGATGGCCGCCCTGGCTCTTTTCCTCCTAGTCTCCCTCTGCGGTTGCAGTTCGGAGAGGGAAAAGCAGGAGAGCCAGCTCTTTGCCATGGACACGGTTATGTTTTTGACCGCCTACGGCCCCAAAGCATGGGATGGCATAAAGGCCGCCGAGGAGCTGATAAACGGGCTGGACGGATTGCTGGACCCTGAAAATGAAGGCGGCGATTTGTACAGGATAAATGCAAACGCCGGTAAGTTCACCCCGGTATCAGATGATATTTACAGCCTTCTGGAAGTAACCCGGGAGGTGAACCGCCGCAGCCGGGGAGCCCTCGACCCCACCATATATAAAATAGTCAGGGCCTGGGGCTTCATTGACCGGCAGTATCGGATACCGGAGCCGGAAGAGCTTGGGGCACTTTTGCAGCATGTTGGCCTGGAAGGCGTCAGAGTAAAATTTGAGAGCGCTGCAACTCATGGGATGGTGGATGTCTGCGTTCCCGAAGGAGCGGCCCTGACCTTCGGCGCCGTCGCCAAGGGATACGCCGCCCAGAAAGCGGTTGAAGCCATGAAGGCGGCGGGAGTAAAAAGCGCCGTCATATCCCTGGGGGGCAACGTGCAAACCCTGGGTAGAAAGCCCGACGGCAGCCTGTGGTCCGTGGCGGTGCAAGACCCCCGGAATACGGGGGGATATGTGGGAGTCCTTAATGTAGGCCAGACGGCGGTGGTGACCTCAGGTTCCTATGAGCGCTATTTTGCCCGGGACGGCGTCACATATCACCACATTTTGGACCCCAAAACGGGGTATCCCGCAAACTCCGGCCTGCTTTCCGTCACCGTGGTCTGCGAGAGCGGGGCTTTTGCCGACGCCCTTTCCACCGCCCTGTTTGTGCTGGGGGAGGAGGGGGCCCTGGAATATTACCGCGAATACGGGGACTGCGAGCTGGTTTTGGTGACCGACGACAACCGGGTCGTAGTGACTCCGGGACTGTCCAAATACTTTGAGGAGAAGGGCGGGGCCTATTCCTATGAATATCCCGAATTTTAAAGGCCCTGCTGTTGTGTGACATGAAACTGAGGATTATACTATCCATAATTGCCAGCAGGCTGACTCGGTTCGGCCTGCGGATATTGGGCAGGGGCGGCACCGCCCTGCCGGGCAAGGTGGCGCTGAAGATTTGCCCACACATTCTTCAAGCCCTTGCCCGGGACGTGAAAACCATTGTTATAACGGGCACAAACGGCAAGACCACCAGTTCCCGGATGGTTGAGCAGATACTCACGGAGGCGGGGCTCAGCTATTTCGCCAACCGCTCCGGCGCCAATCTGATTCAGGGTATAGTGGCAGAGTTTGCCATGCATGCCACCGTTGCCGGTAAGCCCAAATGCGACTACGCCGTTATCGAATGCGACGAAGGCGCCTCCAAGCTGGTCTGCAAATATATAAACCCCGCCATGGTGCTGGTGACCAATATATTCGGAGACCAGCTGGACAGGTTCGGGGATGTTATGAACACCCTGGAGAACGTGAAGACGGGCATCAAGAATTCCCCCAACGCCGTAATCTGCCTGAACGCCGACTGCTCCCTCTCGGCCTCCATTGCCAGGGAGATTGAAAACCGGGTTGTATTCTACGGAGTGGATACCGAGATTTACAGGGAGCGCATCCCCGAAATCTCGGACGCCGCCCACTGCATTTTCTGCAAGGCCAGGTATGAATACGATTACACCACCTACGGCCATCTGGGAGGCTTTAAGTGCCCCAAATGCGGCTACAGGAGGCCGGAGCCCCATGTGGCCGTCAGGAAAATCCTGAATCAGAGCGCCGACGGCACAACGGTGGAGATGCAGGTAAACGGCGAGACCCTTGTAACCGGCATTAGCATCCCCGGCGGCTACAATATCTACAACGCCGCAGCGGGGATGGCCGTGGCTCTGGCGCTGGGAATTTCAAAAGACACTGCAGCCAGGGCGCTGGCGGGGGTGGAAAGCGGCTTCGGAAGGATGGAAAAACTCCGGCTTGGTGAAGTTTCCGCCCGCATGATACTTGTCAAGAACCCGGCGGGCTGCAACCAGGTGCTGAATTTCCTGTCCAACATGGACGAGCAGGCTCTTTTTGTCATCTGCCTCAACGACAATGTGGGGGACGGCAGGGACGTGTCCTGGATTTGGGACGTGGGCTTTGAAATCCTTGGCGACATGGGGGACAGGCTTTCGAAGGTCATTACTTCCGGCATCCGGGCAGACGAGATGGCCCTGCGCCTGAAATACGCCGGCCTGCCCCTGGAAAAGCTGGAAGTCATACCGGACTATGACCGGCTTATCAATGCAATGATAGAGCAGGACAGGCCGGTAATCATCATGCCCACTTACAGCGCCATGATGGAGCTGAGGGAGAAGATTGCCGCGAAATTCGGCCTTAGGGAATTTTGGGAGTAGTTAATATGGAAATAAAAATTTGCCAGTTATACCCGGACGTGCTGAACCTGTACGGCGACCAGGGGAATATTACCTGCCTGCGCAGTCGCCTTCAGTGGCGCGGGATTGAGGTGCAAACGCTGGGGCTTCCCGTAGGGGAAATGGCGGATCTCTGCGATTTCGATGTAATTTTTATCGGCGGGGGCATGCCCGCGCCCCAGCAGCCCCTGATAAACGACCTTCATAACGGCAGGGCCGCCCAGCTTGCGGCAGCGGTGGACTCGGGAGTGACGGTGCTGGCCGTATGCGAAGGCTACGAGCTCATGGGCAAGTATTGCATTACCCCGGAGGGCGGGAAAGTGGACTGCGCCGGTGTTGTAAACTTTTATACCAAACTCGGCCATGACCGGCTGACCGGGGACTGCCTGTTCGAGTGCGGGGAGGAATCCGGTGGCAGCCGGGTGGTGAGCTTTGAAAACCACGGCGGGCGCGTGTATCTGGGAGAGGGAGTGTCTCCCCTGGGCAGGGTTATAAAAGGCCACGGCAACAACGGGGAGGACGGAACCGAGGGAGCCCGGTACAAAAACTTTTTCGGCAGCTACGGGCACGGCCCTCTGCTGCCCAAAAATCCGGCATTGGCGGATTTTATCCTTCGGACCGCTTTGGAGCGCAAATACCCGGGGTACGTGCTCGAGCCCCTGGACGATACCCTGGAAAACAACGCCCATAGTTTTATGCTCTCAAGGCTTGAAAAATAAAATGGGAAGTATGGTGGTAGCTTGAAACTTGGTTCTGAATTCTTTAACAGGGATTGCCTGGAAGTGGGCCCGGAGCTGGTGGGAAAGATTCTGGTGCGCCGGCTGCCCGACGGCGGTGAAATCCGCCTCCGCATTACGGAAACGGAGTGCTACAGGGGCGAGGAGGACACCGCCTGCCACGCCAGGTTCGGCCGCACGAAAAGGGCCAGCGTCCTTTACCGGGAGAGCGGCACCTTGTATGTATATCTCTGCTATGGCATCCACTGGCTGCTGAATATAGTGACCGGCGAAGTGGATGTTCCTCAGGCGGTTTTAATCCGCGCCTGCGAGGGCTTTTCCGGGCCGGGCAGGCTCACGAAGAGGCTGGGTATAGACGGGAGCTTCAACGGCCTTAGCGTAAATTCCTGTCCCGACTTTTGGGTAGAGGACGACGGGCAGAGGTTCAATATCCTCCCGGACAAGCGGGTGGGCATAGATTATGCTTCGGAGGAGGACAAAAATCGCCTTTGGAGGTTTAAGGCCGGCGAAAGAATGTAGGTCCAGCGCGGTTTTGGACATAATTACAGATTATTCGTCCGCCAGCCGCGCCTTTTGCCAGGAATATAACGAGCTTGCAGGGATTAATAAATTTGTTATTGCAAAAATAGTTGTTATAGGTTAATATTTAGTTAGGTTCACATTTTGTTAAAATTTAATAACATTATTGCCTAATATAATTCGGACGATATGGGTCCCAAGTCTCTACCAAACAACCTTAAATTGTTTGACTATTAGGTGACATTTCATGTCTACCGCCAGGAAAAGCGGTAGGCATGGTTGGTTGTTTAGAAGGTTGTTGACTTGGTGCTCATCCTCCGTTTTTATTGGGTAATAAAAAGGGGAGGTTTTTTTAATGCAAAAGTTTTTCAAACTGAAGGAAAACGGGACTACTGTATCTACGGAGATTATCGCCGGCGTTACAACATTCTTCACCATGGCCTACATAATTGCGGTGAACCCCAGCATACTCAGCCAGTCGGGCATGGAGTGGGGAGCCGTATTCCTGGCCACCATTATAGCGTCCATTATAGGAACCCTGGTTATGGGCCTGTTCGCCAACGTGCCTTACGCCCAGGCCCCCGGAATGGGACTCAACGCCTTCTTTGTGTACACTGTCTGCTTCGGACTCGGGTTTACCTGGCAGCAGGCGCTGTCAATGGTCTTCATTTGCGGAATTGTCAACATTATCGTTACGGTTACCAAAATTCGTAAGCACATAATCAAGGCGATTCCCAGCAACCTTCAGAACGCCATTGGCGGCGGTATCGGCATTTTCATTGCCTACATAGGCTTTCTCAACGTGGGCATTGTAAACTTCGGTGCAGGCGTACCTTCTCTGACAACCCTGAATCAGCCCGCACTGTGGCTCTTCCTTATCGGCCTTGTGCTTACGGTGGTTCTCCTGGTTCTCAAGGTTAAGGGTGCCATACTTATAGGAATTATTGTCACCACCATTATAGGCATCCCCATGGGACTTACAAAAACTGCAGATACAGTGAGCTTTTCCGATGCATGTGCGGCTCTGCCCACCACTTTCGGCGCCATTTTCACCTCTGAGGGATTGGGCTCCCTGTTTTCCGACGCAGCAAAGATCCCCCTCGTGCTCGTGACTATTTTTGCCTTCTCTCTTACCGATACGTTTGACACCATAGGTACCTTCATCGGGACCGGCCGTCGCAGCGGCATTTTCAGCGAGGAAGACGAGAAAGCCATGGAATCCAGCGCCGGCTTCAAATCCAAGATGGATAAGGCTCTGTTTGCAGACGCCATAGCCACTTCCATCGGCTCAATTTTCGGTACCTCCAACACCACCACTTACGTGGAGAGCGCGGCAGGCATCGGCGCCGGCGGACGTACCGGGCTTACCAGCGTGGTAGTCGCCATATGCTTTGCCATCAGCGCTTTCCTGGCCACATTCGTCAGCGCCATCCCCTCTGCCGCGACGGCTCCCGCCCTTGTTCTGGTGGGCGTCATGATGCTGTCCTCCTTCAGTGATATTGAGTGGATTGACCTTGATACGGCTATTCCCGCCTTCTTTGCCGGCATCTTCATGGCACTGTGCTACAGCATTTCCTATGGTATTGCCACCGGATTCATTTTCTACTGCATCGTAAAAATCTTCAAGAAGGAAGCAAAGGATCTTCACCCCATTCTGTGGGTTTCTGCGCTGCTTTTTGTGCTCAACTTTGTCCTTCTGGCGATCATTTCATAGCGACGCATGCTGTCAAAAAACAGGGCCTTTTAGGCCCTGTTTTTTTTGGCCGCTTTCAAAATCGCTTGACAAACAGGAGCAAGTTTGTTATCCTGCATTTGTAAAAGTTAATAAAGCTATGGTTTCCGTGCCTTACGATCTAAGGGCTATGCCTATGATCGTCTGGCCCAAGCGGCGTTTTAGGCGCCAGGCTTGCGGGGTTGATATTGGAAACGGTACAGCCTTTCCATGTTTGAGAAGGAGACAAAACTGAGAGATTGCCTTTAACTTGAAGGCATCTCGTTACCTGTGGCATGCAAGGCTGTTTTGTGCTCCAAAACAGCTTTTTCTTTTGGAAAAACTATAGTCAAGCAAGTATAAGGCTTCGGAGGGTTCTGCCGAGCAGGAAAGAGATAGGTATGGAGAAAAGGAAAAAGATCCCTTACAACACGGTGGTGCTGATTCTTTTCATAGCGCTTATATGCTCCGTTATACTTTCCTTTGCGGTGGGGCGCTATCCCGTGCCCCCGAAAGAGCTGCTGGGAATACTGCTGTCCAAAGTTTTCGCGGTACAGCCATTTTGGGATGAGAAGATGGAGCTGGTGCTGTTTAATATACGCCTGCCCCGTATTCTTCTGGCCTGCCTTGTGGGCTGCTGCCTTTCCGCGGCAGGCGCCGCGTATCAGGGGGTCTTGCAGAACCCAATGGCGGCGCCGGATATTCTGGGAGCCTCCTCGGGGGCGGCCTTTGGCGCGGCCCTTGCCATACTTTTAAACCGGAACAGCTGGACGGTAATTATCTTTGCCTTCATATTCAGCCTAATAACGGTTGTGCTTGTCATATTTATCGGGGAAAAGAGCAGGGGGAAAAAAGTTTTGGGACTGATACTCTCCGGCATAATGATAAGCTCCCTGTTTTCAGCCGCCACCTCCTTTGTAAAGCTGGTGGCGGACCCATCGAACCAGCTGCCCGCAATTACCTATTGGCTAATGGGAAGCCTCAAGGCGGCAAAACCCGGCGAGCTGCTGTTTGCCGTCTTCCCCATGGCCGCCGGCCTTGTACCTCTGCTTTTGCTGCGCTGGCGCATTAACGTGCTCACCCTGGGGGACGAGGAGGCGCGCACCATTGGCGTAAACGCGGAGGTTCTGAGGACCATAGTGATAATCTGCGCCACTCTTATTACCGCCGCCAGCGTATCTGTTAGCGGCATGATTGGCTGGGTCGGCCTTGTCATACCCCATTTCGCCAGGAGGCTGGTGGGCAACAACTACAAACACCTTATGCTCGCCTCCATGATACTTGGGGCCATATTCCTGCTGCTGGTGGACGACGTTTCCCGCAACCTCCTTGCAACGGAGATACCAATAGGCATATTGACGGCATTCATTGGGGCCCCGTTCTTTATATATCTGATTACCATAGAAGGTGAAAGATATTGAGCATACAGGTGAACAATTTAAGCTTCAGCTACGGCGACAACCTTGTGCTGAAGGACGTTAGTTTCACCGCGAATGACGGGGAACTTATGGCGGTTCTGGGGCCCAACGGCGTGGGCAAAAGCACTCTTTTCCGCTGCATGCTGGGGCTTTTGCGCGAATACAGGGGCGAGACCCTCATAGACGGGGAAAGCACAAGGAATATGAGCGCCAGGGAGCTGGCCAGGCGGGTGGCGTATATTCCCCAGTCCCATTATCCCGCCTTCAATTACAGCGTGTTCGACATGATACTAATGGGGACGATTGCCCAGGTGTCCGGCGTGTCTTCGCCGGGAAAAAGACAGATAGACCTGGTGAACCGCGCCATGGACCGGCTTAAAATATCCCATCTGAGAAACCGGGGCTACACCCAAATAAGCGGCGGGGAGAGGCAGCTTACCCTGATTGCCCGGGCCCTGGCCCAGGAGGCAAAGGTGCTGATTATGGATGAGCCCACGTCAAACCTTGACTACGGCAATCAGCTGCGGGTTATGGCGGAGATTAAGTCCCTGGCGGAAGAGGGCTACACCATAATTGAATCCTCCCACAGCCCCGACCAGGCTTTTATGTACGCCGACAGGATACTGGCCATCCTGGACGGTCAAGTTCTTGCCCTGGGTTCCCCCAGGGAGACGATTAATCGGGAGCTGATAAGGAAACTATACGGAGTGGACGTGGAAATACACAGTTTCCGGAATGACAGCGTCAGGATTTGCGTTCCAAATTTAAATATCGATAACGAGGGGTGCTGAAATGAAAAAACGTATTTTTCTGTGCCTGATTGCGGCGTTGATGCTGCTTTCGCTGCTGGCGGGCTGCGCAAAGGAAAGCCCCAAGGGGGATGTATCGGCGCCGGATGCCGGCCAGGCGCCGGCGGAAAGCAAGGCTCCCGAGGCAACGGAGCCGCCCACTCGGGAAAATTTCCTGTTTACTGACGATGCCGGCCGGCAGGTGGAGGTTCCGGGAGAAATCAGCCGGATAGTCCCCGCCGGGCCCATCGCGCAAATCGCGCTTTTTGCCATTGCCCCGGAAATGATTGTGGGTCTCGCCTCCAAATGGGACAGCATTGCCAAGGACATTCTGGACACCGAGTACTACAACCTGCCCTATATAGGGCACATCTACGGCGGCAAGGGCGACGTGAACCTTGAGGAGCTTACGCTTCTGGAGCCACATCTCCTCATAGATATCGGCGAGTCGAAAGGCTCGGTGGCGGAGGACCTGGACAACCTGCAGGAGCAGACGGGCATAACCTGCGTGCACATTGAGGCGACCTTGGAGGCCATGCCCGAGACCTACCGCAAACTTGGCCGGCTTCTGGGCAGAGAAGAGCGGGGAGAGGCCCTGGCGGAGTATTGCGAGAGGATATATGGCAGGAC
>JBMNQG010000046.1:0-15904 GCA_050944015.1 Oscillospiraceae bacterium | reverse complement strand
CGTTCATGATTACAAAATCCACTGGGTCGCAGGGTTTCTCGCTGAACATTAAAAGAGGCTCAAAACCGCTTTCCGATTCCCTATATAATATTGTGTCCCCTTTGCTCCTGTCAAATAGGAAAATCCCACCCCCGGATACCTGCTTCTCCGTGTCGTCAAGGCACAGGGCGGAACAGGGAGCGGGGCCGCCAAATCCCACGTCGCAGTAATAGCGGCGGCCTTCCAGTGTCACCACTGTAATCCGGTGCCCCAAAGGCGGAAAATAGTCCTTCCGCCACAGGACCCGCCCCGCCAGAGGATGGCACTCAAAGCCCAGGGACTGGAGCAGGGCCATAAACAGGGCATTCAGCTCAAAGCAGTACCCTCCCCTGCCCTGCTCCACAATTTTGCTGTAAATATCTTCAATGCCAAGGGATATATCAGCCTCAAGGTCGTATATATCCAGATTTTCGAAGGGGATTGATGTCAAATGCGCATAAATCAGGGTATTGAGGGAATCCAGATTTACGGGAATCGGCCGCGCAAGGCCAAGCCTTGCCAGATACTTGTCCGTATCTGGCAAGGGCTTGTACAAACTTTCAAACATAGGCAGCCCCCAATGTCAGAATTTAAACTCCGTACACCTCTTTATTGTAAAGGTCAATCTCATCATTAATAATGGGATCAACATGCGGATAAAGGGGCCCCGGTGCTCCATATGTAATGCAGGGAATAAAGTGCCCGCCTGGGGCGTACTGCTCGCAGACACGCCTTACCTCTGCCCTGATTTCCTCTTCGGTGGCGTCATTTCTATCCACTATTGCGGCGTCAATTCCGCCCATAAGTGTCATGCGGCCGTCCAGCTTCTTCTGGATTGCAGGAATATCATTCTGGGGCAGAACTCCCTGCCAGATGTCGATGTGCAGCTCCGCCATGTCCTCCACAATGGGCTCTAGGAAGGAGTCTGCATGGTGCATGATAATTACGCCCTTATCGTGCATATACTGATAAGTCTTTACGTACTGGGGTTTTATAAACTCACGCCAGATATCGGGGCTGATAAAGAGGTTGTACTTGCTGCCCCAGTCGTCATGTGACAGCATTATGTCGGGTTTGAGGTTGTCAACTATCAGCTTCATAAAGTTGAAGCGGTACTCGCCTATTGCGTCGCAAAGGTCTTTCATGGCCTCCGGCTCCAGGAGGAAGTTGGTGAGTGTATCCTCAAATCCCATGAGAAAATGCAGCTGCTCGAAGACGCCGGTGGGCATGAAAGTCATCACCAGGTATTCGTTCCTGTCGATTTTGGATATTTCCTCAAGGGCAGGCTCCCAAAGGGCAGGGTCGGAACATTGCCCAACTATGTCCGGCACCGAAGTATAATCGCGCCAGCGGGTGACGTCCCGCACCACCTTGTGCTCGGGGGCCACGCTGGGCATTGCCGCGACCTGGCTCTCAGGCCAAAGTATTGTTGTGCCCCACTTGTCCTTCAAAGGCGGCATTCCCCGGTACCTTTTGCCCCGGACATACGCTGCCACAGGGTCGGCAGGGAAGAATATCATGTTTTCATACTGTTTTACCAGTCTGTCGGGCTTGCCATCTCTTTTAATCGTCTCCAAAAAGTTCTGTTTAGGTGTTAGCATAAGTATTTCCTCCTAATCTGGCATCAAATCAGGTATATTAATTGAAGTCTAACAAACACCGTAAACTTCCATATTGTACTTCATTATCTCGTCTCTGATGAGTGGGTCTACGTTCGGATAAATACTGCCCGGCAAACCATATGTCAGACAAGGTATGAACCCGCCGCCCGGACCGTATTCCTCGCAGGCCCTGCGGACCTCTGCACGTATTTCCTCCTCGGATGCATTCGGCCAGTCCACTATGGCTGCATCAATGCCGCCCATGAGCACCATGCGCCCATCCAACTGCTTCTGAAGCTTCTTAATGTCGTTTTGGGGCAAGACGCCCTGCCAGATGTCAATTCCAAGTTCAACCATATCCTCGACAATATATTCAAGGAAAGAATCTGCATGGTGCATTATGAGGACGCCGTTATCCTTGGCATATTTATAAATTTTTACGTACTGGGGTTTTATAAACTCCCTCCATACGTCGGGGCTCATAAACATACTCTTTTTGCTGCCCCAGTCGTCATGAGAAATAATAATGTCAGGTTTTAAGTTATCAACAAGAAGCTTTATGTAATCAAGGCGGTAATTTCCGATTGCCTCTATAAGTTCCTTCATATATTCGGGTTCCAGAAGAAAATTCGAAAGGGTGTCTTCAAAGCCCATCAAATAATGAAGCTGCTCAAAAACACCTGTTCCCATAAAGGCCATGACCATGTATTGACTTCTGTCAACTTTTGAAGCAGTTTCAAGGGCTGGCTCCCAAAGGGCCGGATCCGAACAGGCTGCCACAAGATCCGGCACCTTCACATAGTCACGCCAATGGGTAATATCTTTTAAAACTTTATTTTCAGGGGTAATGTGTGGCATAGCTGCAAACTGGTCCTCCGGCCAAGCAACTTCGGTACCCCAGCGGTCTTTAGTTGTTTTTCCCTTGACCCTGTTTCCACGGGTAAATACATTTACAGGGTCATTCATTATCGGAACAAAAGGCTCGTACTGGTTTACAAGTCGATCGGGCTTGCCATCTTTTTTCAGGGTCTCAAGCAGATTTTCTTTTGGCGTTAACATGTAATACCTCCTTATTATCCCGTATAACTATAGGGGGATTATCTCCCCCTATAGTTATATAGTTATAAGTATTAATACTATTACAAAGTTAGACTCGGGCATCAATTTCAGCCTGGTATTTTGCAACCTTTTCTTTTGTGAGCCTGTACCCGAAAATAAGTATGAGGGCACCCGCGGTTACAAATACTGCCGGCCAGAGAGCGAAAGCGGCTGTAATGCCTCTCTGAAGTTCAGGAGTAGCGGCTGAAGGATCGATTGAGGCATCAAAGTTAGCAGCCTTAAGGCATGCAGCAACAATACCGGCCCTGACCATAACTGCAACCTTGAGAGGCAGTGTTTGGAGACCCATAATCCACCCAGCGGAGTTCTTGCCGGTTTTCCATTCGGCATAAACTGCTGTATCTGCGTAAAGAGCAGGAGCGCAGGCATAGCAAACGCCATAGCCAAACTGGGCAATTACCATCAAGACAAATACTAAGGTTACTTTTGAATAAGCAAAGTAAGCAATGTACATGGCAGCAGCCATTAAAATGTATGCGGAAATGATAGTGGCCCTGTTGGACAGGTACTTTGTGAACCATCTAGCACCGTAGGCACCAACAACGGCTGCCAGGTTGGCGGCGAGAACATATGTCGCCTGCATTCCTGCATTGTTGGCCACATATGTCCAGTAATATATGGCGCTGGCGGCAACAACGAACTTAATGACCCATTTTGCCAGGTCAGCAATAATAAGGAGTATGAGCTGTGGATTCTGGAAAAGTGCTTTGGCCAGATCCTTAACGCTAGCCTTCCTGTTGCTGGGCTTCGCGGCATTGGGATCTTCAAGCTCTTCGTAACCGTCAGTAATCCTGAAGTGCACATAGTAACCGACTGCCATTAATACACCAAGAACAAAGGCAAGCGCGGCAAATTTGTTTATCTCGCCCACAACATTTGCCAGAACATTTGCAAGAGGGAGACCTACATAGGAAAAAGCAACGCCAGCAATGTTGTTCCAAGTAGCGCGAGATGAGGAGAGAATTGCCCTATCCTGAGGATCCTTACTGGCAAAGCTAACAATGGCAGCATTTGCAGCATAAGGGAAGTTCCAGACTATGTGGCTGATGATAGCGGCGGCAGTTATAACAACAGCGGAAACGGTGGTGTTTTCGCTGACCTTAAGGAACTGGAAAGCAAAGAGGAATGGCACAATCCATGGCACCATGATAAGCCAGGAGCGATAACGTCCCCACTTTCTGGGCTTGATCGCGTTCAATATGCCTCCATAAATCCAGGAAAGGCAGGCATCCACTGTGCTGTAAATAGTTCCTATAACAGCCGTGAGCTCCATTGAGAACATTGCTAGGTTTGTAAGAAAGAACGTAAAGTAGAAGGTCTCAACGTTGGTCATGAGCGTGAAGCCGCAATCACCAAAGCCAAACCAAAACCTAAGCTTAAACGAAAGCGGCTTGGAAGAAGTGGTGTTCGCTGAAACTGTGTTCTCTGCCATTAATACTCCTCCTTTTTTTTTTACAAATTTTAAACGCGTTTAATTATTTTGTATACACAAGCATAGCATGAGGTATAGTAATTGTCAACAAAATTTTGAATTCTATGAATTTATTCATCTTTAATTAATCATATTAACTATTGAAAAAACAAAATGGCTGTAATATTATAACTTTGATATACTCTTTTCCCCGTTAAATAAAGGAGGATAAAATGCCGTCATCCAATATGATGCCCAAGCGTAATAAGGTTAAAATGATATATAAAAAGTCGGCCATGACCAGAGAGAGAATTTACAAGGCCGCAATTGCTCTTATGAAAGAAAAAGGATATCAGGGAGCCAGTATTCGTGATATCTGCAAAAGGGCATCGGTTTCACCCGGCACATTTTACAGCTATTTTGAGTCAAAGCTTGACATACTCAAAGAAATATATCGCCCCGGCGATGAGTTTTTTCGCACCGCCGTAATAAAGGAACTGGAAAGCAAGGACTTTTTTCAGCAATTGAGGATATTCTTTTCCGCCTATGCCAGGCTTAACATTAACACGGGCATTGACGTCATGCGTGTTCTCTTTAACCCGGAAAACGAATGGTTCACCCATCCCCGCTCCATGCAGGAAGTGCTGGCCATAATAATCAGGTATGGCATGGAGTGCAATATTCTTTCAGAAGAAACAAACGTCAGGCAAATGGTGGACAATATATTTACCGTGCTCCGCGGCGTCTGCTTTGCCTGGTGCATTTATAATGCCTCCTTCGACCTTGAGGAGCGTATGCTGGAACATCTAGATTATATGTTAAAGGGCATGTTTAAATTTAAGGAAGAACCTGAATACTAATGCCGCCGATACATTTCGGCGGCATTTTTGCACTCAAAGTCCCCTTAGCTATCCCTTAAAAGAAAGATTTTACACCATTCAATCCATATTAATTGCAAAACATGTGACTAATGGTTATAATTTCCCAATAGGAAGGATAGTTGAAGAGTTTTCACAGGAGGTTTTTTCATGAATAAATTCTCGAAGCCCCCGGGCAGAGTCCGCCATATACTGATTAATTTGCTAATCACGCTGGTATTTGGCCTTGTTTATTTCTATATAGAACTGCCCGCGCTGAATCTGAAGAATCCGGGCGTATATGTCTTTGTGTTCCTGCTGTCTGCAGTCTACTGCGGTTTGTCCATTATTTCCCTTGGTCTTCACAAACTTGAAAGCGGCCGCGAATTCTGGAACAGCCTTAAGAAAAACTGCGCGGCCCCGGTAATAATCTGCGCGGCCCTTGTGGTCCTGTTCATTGTGGGCAGCTTTATCTCCTCCCCTATCCTGAGAGCGAGAGCTTACAGCAATCTATTGCAAATCACCCCCGGCGATTTTGCGGAGGAGATTGACGAGATAACATATTCCCAAATACCAATG
This sequence comes from Oscillospiraceae bacterium, assembly GCA_050944015.1. Classification (GTDB taxonomy): domain Bacteria; phylum Bacillota; class Clostridia; order Oscillospirales; family Oscillospiraceae; genus DUOX01. The sequence continues at coordinate 10,319 of JBMNQG010000046.1, read as the reverse complement.
CTGGACAAGGACTCCGCCGAAAAACTCGGGGACCGAAAAATGGGCGAACTGTCCGACATGGTAAGCCAGTTTGAAGTGTCGGACAATTACACCCAGATAAACTACAAGGGCAGGCCAGTGCGGGTGTCTCCTCTGGAATACAGCGATCTGATAAAATGGTTTAACAACCGCTCCAGGGGGCTGCCGGCCTATATTGTTATCGACATGGTTACGCAAAAGGTGGATGTAGTGCGCCTTGAGGAGGGAATGAAATACTCCACGAGCGAGCATTTCGGCCGCAACCTTTATCGGCACCTGCGCTTCAGCTATCCCACATTCATGTTTGAGGAGCCCACCTTTGAAATTGACGAGGACGGGGTTCCCTATTGGGTTTGTCCCAGACTTGTGAAGCGGATAGGGCTTTTCGGCGGCAGTGACATACAGGGTGCCGTCCTGGTCAACGCCATTACAGGCGAATGCACCTATTATGATTCTGATGAAGTGCCCTCCTGGGTGGACAGGGTTTACAGGGCGGAACTCATCATAGAGCAGTACGATTACTACGGCCTATATAAAAACGGATGGCTGAACTCCATGTTCGGCCAGAAGGACGTCACCGTTACCACCGACGGCTATAACTATCTGGCGCTGGGCGACGACGTTTACATGTATACCGGCGTTACCTCCGTAGTAAGCGACGAATCCAACGTGGGCTTTATCCTTACAAACCAGCGCACCAAGGAGACGAAATTTTACGCCATAGCCGGCGCCGAGGAATACAGCGCCATGGACAGCGCTCAGGGCGTTGTACAGCACCTGAACTACAGGGCAACTTTCCCCCTGCTCCTGAACATTTCCTCCCAGCCCACCTACTTTATGGCCCTGAAGGACTCGGCAGACCTTGTTAAAATGTACGCCATGGTAAACGTCCAGCAATACCAAATCGTTTCCACAGGCACGACGGTGGCTGAGTGCGAGGCCAATTACAGGGAGCTGCTGGCAAGAAACAACCTGGTAAGCCAGGAGGATACCGCCTCGGATAAAGTCACCGGCATAATCAGTGACATCCGCTCCGCAGTGCTGGAAGGCAATACCCATTACTATATCCGGCTTGAGGGGGATAACTTCTACTACGTCATCAGCCTCGCCGACAGCGAGCTTGCCGCAGTTCTGAACGTGGGCGATAGAGTTGAAATCAGCAGCTCGGCCCAGGAGGGCGAGCTTCGCCGGGCCTTCAGCATCGAGAGGGCATCATAGCGGCTTTTTAAAATTTAGCTTAGCAAATATCCGGCTGGAGAGCTCCTTCAGCCGGATATTTTTTTTTCAAAACCAAGATAAATCAAGTATTTTTAAAAAAAGTACGTATACTATGGCAAGGAGGGTGTACAAATGAAAAAACTGTACAAAAAAATCATCGTTTGCCTGATATTAATCCTTGCAATGCTTCCCCAAGTTTGCGCCTTTGCCGAAAGCGGAACGCATACCGTTGCAAAGGGCGACACCATGTGGAAAATAGCAGTAAGGTACCAGATAGGGGTCAGCGAGCTTATTGCTGCCAACCCGCAAATAAAAAACCCGAATCTGATTTACCCAGGTCAAATCATATATATCCCCAATATTGACGACATTAAAGCGCTTGAAAACAAAGTGATAAGGCTGGTGAACCAAGAACGGGCAAAGCGGGGACTTCAGACTCTGACCGCCAATTGGGAAGTCTGCCGTGTGGCCCGCTACAAATCTCAAGATATGATTGACAAGAACTATTTCGGCCATCAGTCCCCCACCTACGGCTCGCCCTTTGTAATGCTGGACAGCTTTGGAATCAAGTTCTCGGCCGCGGGTGAAAACATTGCCTACGGGCAAAGGACACCTGCCGAGGTAATGAACGCATGGATGAATTCCCCCGGGCACAGGAACAATATTTTAAGCCCCATCTATAATCAGATTGGCGTGGGAGTTGCAAAAAAGGCCAACGGGACTTGTTACTGGACCCAGATGTTCATAAAAAGCCCTTAAAAACCGAAAGACTACAGCCTGCATTTATTGCAGGCTGTAGTCTTTTAGGGCGGCCAGTTTTTCTCTTATGAGGCTCAGCTTCGTCTCGGAAACCAGCACCGCCAGGAATATGAGAAGGAAACCGATTACCAGCCGCAGGCTCAGTTTTTCGTTATAGAATATTACGGAAATCGCCGTTCCGAACACGGACTCCAGGGTCAGAATTATCGCAACCGTGGCTGGAGGCGTGTACTTCTGGCCAAGAGTCTGCAGGAAGTAGCAGACGGCGGTGCACATCACGCACAGATAGGCAATCCCCAGATATGAATCAACGGAGATGTCCTTCGGGAATGGTTCCGTGGCCAGGGCAAAAAACCAGGAAATCACCGCAACGGTTGCAAATTGTACCATATTGAGCAGCATTACGCTGCGGTTCTGTACCATGCGGGACGTCACAAGAATATGTATTGCGTAAAACAACCCGCAGAAAGTGGTCAGAGTTTCCCCCAATCCCATCCTCAGATCGCTGTTTAATGACACCAGTCCTATGCCGGCAATGGCCATAAAACCTGCGGATATGTTGAATACGTCCGGTTTTTTCTTATATATCGCCCAGCCCAGGAAGGGCACTATTATGGCGTATGTTGAGGTGAGAAAGGCGTTTTTCCCAGGCGTTGTGTGGGCCAGCCCGAATGTTTGCAGGGCATAGGCCACAAATAGGAATACGCCCATTAATGCGCCGCTCTTCAAATAGCCCATATCCATTTTACGGAGTTCTTTTATTCCGGTCAGCGCCGTAAGGATTGCGGCGCCGGAAAAACGAATCGCCAGTATATAAAGCGTTGAAACGTTGTCCAGCACGTTTTTCAGTATTACAAAGGAAGAACCCCATATCAGGGTTGTTCCAAGAAGAGCCAGCCTTCCTATTATTTTTAGTCTGGTATTCTTATCTACAGCCATTTTATTCCAGTCTATTATTGATTAATAGAACCCAAATCCTCCCTTAATCTATGTCTGCTTTTTTGTCATATGCTGGGCCGCCGCTTTCAGCATCAGGCGCTTGAGCCCTACATTTTCAAACTCCACTTCTATCAGGGCGTCCCCGCCCATAGGGGTCATTTTCACTATTACCCCCTCGCCAAAGGCCTTATGGACGACACAGTCTCCGGTTTTAAAGTCTGGAGCTTCCCTTCGCTCCGGTTCACCTGCAATACTGCGCAGCGCGTGAGTTTTTGAAGAACGGGGAGTGTCAACCCCCGGCCTGAACCCATAGTTTCTCGCTTCAGGCGCAATTCCGGCCATGAATTCATAGTCTCTCGGTTCGGGCATTATTCTTTCAATGTGCTCTTCCGGAATTTCCTCCAGGAAGCGGGATGGCCTGTTGGAAGTGGTGCGTCCAAACAGCATGCGCTGGCGGGCGCTGCTGATATACAGCTTCTCCTGGGCTCTGGTGATGGCCACGTAGTAGAGCCTTCGCTCCTCCTCCATCTCCTCCGGCTCCCCTATGCTGCGTATGCCGGGGAAAATGCCTTCTTCCGCCCCCACAATAAACACTGTGGGAAACTCGAGTCCCTTTGCAGAGTGCATGGTCATCATTACCACGCAATCTGCCTCCCTGTCATATTGGTCAATATCGGTGTAGAGGGCAACCTCGTCCAGAAATCCGGCAAGGGTGGCGTCGCCGGTATCGTTCATGTAGCTGATTATATTGGATTTCAGCTCGCGCACGTTTTCTGCGCGGGCCTGATTCTCAGCGTTGTCCTTTTTGGTCAGCATCACCATGTAACCCGTACGCTCCAGCACCAGATCATAAAGCTCGTCCAGCGGCAGGTACTCCGAGGCTTCCTGCAGTTCCAGAATCATATTCGCAAACTGCCTCAGCCGGACGGCGCTCCTCTGAAGGCCGGCGTATTCGTCGGCACGCTTTATCACCTCGAACATGGGAATGCCCTGCTGGGCCGCCAGTTCCTGAATCAGCTCCACCGTCCGGGAGCCAATACCCCTAGGCGGGTTGTTAATAATGCGCGTAAGCCGCAAATCGTCTGAGGGCGTCAGGATAACCCAGAGATAGGCCAGCATATCCTTGACCTCCGCCCTATCAAAGAACCTGGTGCCGCCCACTATGCGGTAAGGTATCCCCTGGCGTTTGAAAGCGTATTCAATCTGGTTTGACTGGGCGTTCATACGGTACAGGACCGCATGGTCCCGCCAGGAGTGGCCCCGGGCATAATTCTCCATAATCCGGGCAGCCACGAACTGGGCCTCGTCGCTTTCGTTCCGGGCCATGTAGAGGGTCAGCTTTTCCCCTTCCCCCTTGTCCGTCCACAGCCTTTTGCCCTTTCGCCCCTTGTTGTTGCTTATAACCGCGTTGGCGGTCTCAAGAATATGTCCCGTGGAGCGGTAATTCTGCTCAAGCCTTATGACCTTCGCGTTTTCATACTGTTTTTCAAAGTTAAGTATGTTTTCTATGGTGGCGCCCCGGAACCTGTAAATGCTCTGGTCGTCGTCGCCTACGACGCAAATATTCTCGTATCCGCCCGCAAGAATAGATGCCAGCAGGTACTGAAGATTGTTGGTGTCCTGGTACTCGTCAATGAGCACGTATTGGAACCTTCTTTGATAGTAGTCCCGGATATCCTCATGTTCCATCAAAAGCCGCACTGCATAGTAAATAAGGTCGTCAAAATCCATGGCGTTGGATTCCCGCAGCCGGCGGGCGTAGGCGGAATAAACTTCCCCGATGCGGATGCGGCGTATGTCGCCGGAAGCCCTGGCCTTCGCCAGAAAGTCTTCCGGGGAAATCAGCATATCCTTGGCCTTCCCCATCTGGCTCAGTATGGACTGCGGAGGGAAGGACTTTTCATCCAGATTAAGTTCCTTTAAAACCCGCTTTATGACGCTGAGGCTGTCGGAGGTGTCATAAATGGTGAAACCTTTCTGGAAGCCTAAACGCTCCACATCCCGCCTGAGTATCCGCACACAGGCGGAATGGAAGGTCATAGCCCAAACGTCCTCGGCCTCAGGTCCGATAATTTTCGCCAGCCTGTCCTTCAGTTCGTCGGCAGCCTTGTTTGTAAAGGTAATGGCTATAATCCGCCAGGACTCCACCGGCTCCAGGGCGGCAAGGCGACGGGCCTCGGGGGAGTATCCTGCCTCCAGGATTTCAAGCTCCCTTTGCCCCGCGCCAACCGGCAGCTCAAAGCTGTCGCTTCCCCGTCCATATCTGAGCAGGTTGGCAATGCGGTTTATCAGAACGGTGGTTTTGCCCGAACCAGCTCCCGCCAGCAGCAGCAGAGGACCCTCGGTGGTCAGCACCGCCTGGCGCTGCTGGGGGTTAAGATGGGCAAAATCCGCCTCTATAACCTTTCTTCGGGCTGCAACATATCTTTTTTCAAATTCAAATTCAGTCATTTTTCACCTTTAGCGCAGTAAACATTCTCATATCAAAGCATTATATACTAAGCCTCCCCAATTAACAAGGGCTTAAAAGCACAAAGGATTTCTTTCGATTACGACTGCTCATTGGCAATTTTTATCCATCTATTGTGCCATCAAGCTTCAATATGCTATATTATGTAAACCTATTCACATAATTGAACGGACGGCTCATTTTCGCCGTCCGTTTCAGGATAATATTTTTTTCAAAGCCTCAATCGCCCGGCGTTCAAGCCTGGAAACCTGCACCTGGGACACTCCAAGTATCTTCGCGGTGGCATCCTGGGTCAGGCCGTGGTAAAACCGCAGAGCTATAACCTTCTGTTCCCGCTCCGGCAGGGTGTTTATTGCTTCCCGAAGCGCCACGCGCTCCACAAGCCTCTCCTCCTGGCCGTAGTCCCCAAGCACATGCTCAAGGGTAAAGCCGTCCTCGCTGCTTTCCCTTTGAAGGGATTCGGCGGGGCTTGTAGCGGTTTCGGTCATTGCAATTTCCTCCACCGTAAAACCGGTTTCCCGGGAAATCTCGGACAGCGTGGGGTCCCGCCCAAGCTGCTGCTCCAGCATGTTTTTGGCGGAGCGTATTATCTGTGCCTTCTCCTTTATGCTTCTGCTGACCTTCACCGCTCCGTCGTCCCGCAGGAACCTGCGTATTTCCCCGGAAATCTTGGGAACAGCATATGTGGAAAACTGGGTCCCGAAACTCTCGTCATAGCCCTGCACGGCCTTTATAAACCCCACGCAGCCTAGCTGATAAAGGTCGTCGGAGTCCACTCCTCTCCCGAAATACCGCCGGGCTATGCTCCATATGAGGCCGGAGTTTTCTTGTATCATCCGCTCAACAGCTTCTTTATCCCCTCCCTGAGCCGCTCTCAGCAGTTCAAGGGTTTTGTCCATAATCAATCGGCCGTCCTGACGGCAATTCGCCTGCGCATGGTGACTGTTACTCCCCGGCCCGGGCTTGAACGAACTTTTAGCTTATCCATAAAGCTCTCCATAATGGTAAAGCCCATGCCGCTGCGCTCCTCCCCTCCTGTGGTAAACATGGGCTCCCTGGCTTTTTCGATATCCTCGATGCCCTTGCCCCAGTCCTTAACGACTATCTCCAGGACGTTATTGTCAATTATCCTGGCACGCAGGCTGATTTTCCCTATGCTGTCGGGATAGGCATGGACTATGCAGTTGGTCACAGCCTCGCTTACTGCGGTTTTTATATCCCCCAGCTCCTCCAATGTGGGGTCAAGCTGGGCGGCAAAGCAGGCTACGGCGGCCCGGGCAAAGCCTTCATTGACAGACCTGCTAGGAAATTCCATTTTTATGTAGTTTTTAGTTTTCATTGTTATATTCACTCCTTCATTGTCGTGGAAATCTTAACAATTCTGTCAATGCCGGAAGCGTCTATGACTCTCATGGGCTGACGGCGCGGGTTTTCCGCCCAGGCCCTTCCGCCCATCTCGTTCATGCGCTTATAGACCCTGAGAATCACGGCAATGCCCGAGCTGTCCATAAAGGTAAGGCCGGACAACTCCATCACGCAGTCCCTGGGCAGGTATTCGTCAATTAACTGGTCTATGGTGTCTATTGCCTTTTTTGCGCTGTGGTGGTCGAGCTCCCCCTTAAAATAAAGCGTGAGCCTTCCGTTCTTGTAGGATGACAAGATTTTCATACCAATACCTCGATCCATGTCTCTAAACCTCGCAAATCAAAATGGCACCGTACAGGGACAAGCCTTGTACGGTGCCATTCTACCTTATTTTACCTGTATTGTTTGTCGAATCAAAGGGGAAGAAAAACCCGTATTTGGGCAGCATCTAATTATCCACCCAGCTTTTTCAGGCTCTCCTCCAGGTTTTCAATAAGGGCCTGGGCCTTTGCAGCCCGCTCCCTTTCCGCATTTACGACGTGCTCCGGCGCCTTGGCCAGGAAAGCCTCGTTTGCGAGTTTCCTCATCTGGCCCTCCAGCTCCTTCTTCGCCTTCTCCAGCTCTTTCATGATTCGCGCCCTTTCCTTTTCCAGGTCCACCAGTTCCGCCATGGGCATAAATATTCGGGCCTCATTTGTCACAACGGACACCATTCCCTCGGTGTTTTCGGGGGCAGTATCGGAAACAAGAACCTCGCCGGCGAAGGCCAGTTTGGAGAAGTAGGCCCTGCAGCGTCCGAAGATTTCCGTCTTGTCTGCAACGATATACAGCCGGGGCCTCTTGGCGGCGGGTACGTTCATCTCGGCGCGGGTTGATCTGATGGCGCGTATGGCATCCATAACCATCTCAAAGGCCGCCTCTTCCTCCGGGAAGCTGAGCTCCTGCCCGTATTCGGGCCACTTCTCTATTATAAGGGCTTCTCCCTCGTGGGGAAGGGCCTGCCATATTTCTTCGGTAATGAAGGGCATGAAGGGGTGCAGCAGCTTCAAAACCTCGGTGAGCACAAAGAGCAGTACCTTCTGGGCGTTGATTTTTGTCTCCTGGTCTTCGCCGCCCAGGCGGGGCTTTGTAATCTCTATATACCAGTCGCAGTAGACGTCCCAGATAAAGTCGTAAATCTTGTTGGCGGCAATGCCCAGCTCGTATTTGTCAAGGCTGGCCGTGACCTCGGAGGCCAGCCTGCTGAGCTTGGATAGAATCCACTTGTCCTCCAGCTCCAGCTTCTCCGGCAGCTCGTTCTTGTCAATGGTCAGGTTCATCATGACAAATCGGCTGGCGTTCCAAATCTTGTTGGCGAAATTCCGCATGGCCTCGCAGCGCTCCACATAAAAGCGCATGTCGTTGCCGGGGCTGTTGCCCGTGCAGAGGTTAAAGCGCAGCGCGTCGGCTCCGAAGCGGTCTATCATCTCCATGGGGTCCACGCCGTTGCCCAGGGATTTGGACATCTTCCTGCCCTGGGGGTCGCGGATAAGCCCGTGAATCAGCACCGTGTGGAAGGGATGCTTTTTCATGTGCTCCATGCCGGAGAATATCATACGGGCCACCCAGAAGAAAATAATATCGTAGCCGGTGACCAGCACGTCGGTGGGGTAGAAGTACTCCAAATCCTCCGTCTTTTCCGGCCAGCCCAGAGTGGAGAAGGGCCAGAGGGCGCTGGAAAACCAAGTATCCAGCACGTCCGGGTCGCGCCGGATATTGGCGCTGTGGCAGGCCTCGCATTCCGTAGGGATTTCCCTGCTGACCGTCATATGGCCACAATCGTCGCAGTACCAGGCGGGAATCTGGTGGCCCCACCACAGCTGGCGGGATATGCACCAGTCGCGGACGTTTTCCATCCAGTTGAGGTAAATCTTCGTGAACCTTTCGGGCACGAACTTTATGGTACCGTCCTCCACAACCCGGATTGCCTCCTTTGCCAGGGGCTTCATTTTCACAAACCACTGCTCGGAGGTAATGGGCTCCACCGTCGTGGAGCAGCGGTAGCAGATGCCCACGCTGTGGCTGTGGGCCTCCACCTTTACCAGATAGCGCTGCTCCTCCAGGTCGGCCGCAATGGCCTTCCTAGCCTCGTACCTGTCCATGCCGTTGTATTTGCCGCCGTTTATGATTCTGGCGTTTTCGTCCATTATCAGGACATGCTCCAGATCGTGGCGCTGCCCCACCTCAAAGTCGTTGAGGTCGTGGCAGGGGGTGATTTTAACGCAGCCGGTGCCGAATTCTCTGTCCACATACTCGTCGGCGATAATGGGAATCTCCCTGTTCACAAGGGGCAGTATGCAGTACTTGCCGATAAGATGGGCGTAGCGCTCGTCCTCGGGGTGAACCGCCACGGCTGTATCTCCCAGCATTGTCTCTGGACGGGTGGTGGCTATGACCAGGTATTCGTCGCTATCCTTAACCGGATAACGGATATGCCAGAAGTTGCCTTCCCTGTCCTGATGCTCCACTTCTGCGTCGGAAAGGGCGGTGGTGCACTTGGGGCACCAGTTGATGATACGATTGCCCTTATATATAAGCCCTTTTTCGTAAAGGCTTACGAAAACTTCCAGAACAGCTTTCGCGCAGACCTCGTCCATGGTGAACCGCAGGCGCTCCCAGTCACAGGAACAGCCCAGGGCCTTGAGCTGTTCAAGTATGCGTCCGCCATACTGTTCTTTCCATTCCCATACTCTTTCGAGGAATTTCTCTCGTCCCAGGTCGAAGCGGGTGAGTCCCTCCTCCCTGAGCTTTTCCTCAACCTTTATCTGGGTGGCAATGCCCGCATGGTCGGTGCCGGGCACCCAAAGCGCGCTGTATCCCTTCATCCGTTTGTAGCGGATGAGCGCGTCCTGTATCGTCTCGTCGAAGGCATGGCCCAGGTGGAGCTGTCCCGTAACGTTCGGGGGCGGGATAACTATCGTAAAGGGCTTCTTTTTAGGGTCACGCTCGGCGTGGAAATACCCGCCCTTCATCCACAGGTCATATATCTTTTTTTCCACGAGCTTTGGATCGTACACTTTCGGCAGCTCTTTCATTTTTCATCCTCCATATGCAAACTAAATGCGCCCCGAGAACAATCTCAGGGCGCAACAACACGCGGTACCACCTGAGTTCGGCATAAACTGCCGCACTCTGCACCCGATAACGGAGGTAACCGGTCAGACCTACTTGATTCAGCCTAACAGCTCGGGGGCGACCTTCAGCGCAATTGCCCGGGAGCTTTCACCAACCGCTCCCTCTCTGAAGAGCAGCTTTGCGCCTACTCCTCCCCGTCATTGCCTTTTTGCAATTTGCAGTAATTATAAATTAACGCAGGAATATTGTCAAGTTAGCCCTCAATCATTTTTTCAAGTTCTTCCATGGGCCGAACCCCCACACACTTGAACATTTCAACCCCGTCCTTGAAAACGATGATGGTGGGTATGCTCATGACGCCAAATCTTCTGGCAAGCTCCGGCTCCGCATCCACATCCACCTTGCATATTTTTGCCTTCTCTTCGTATTTTTCCGC
>JBMNQG010000045.1:0-16429 GCA_050944015.1 Oscillospiraceae bacterium | reverse complement strand
GCTTAAGCTCCAGTATGATTTCCCGGCTTTCTCCCTCGGTGCCGGGTTTGGCAAAGTGTGGGGTCTGCCTTGTAGATGTGGCAAAGTGCGTGTTGCCCCAGCCGCCCCGTCCGCCCCTGGCCACCACAAAGGAATCGTCTGCGGACATGTCCTTTATGATTTTCCCGGTTTCTTTATCGCGAATGATTGTTCCACGTGGAACTTTTATGATAAGGTCTGTGCCGCTTTTGCCGCTGCAGCGGTTGCCCCTGCCGTTTTCGCCGTTGCCCGCCACATACTTTCGCTTATATCGAAAGTCCATAAGCGTGGACATATGGTCGTCAACCACAACGATTACGTTGCCGCCGCGGCCTCCGTCTCCGCCGTCGGGGCCTCCGGCCGGAACGTATATCTCCCGGCGGAAGGATACGGCCCCGTTGCCGCCTTTTCCGCCCTGTACGAAAATTGTGGCCTTGTCAACGAACATGGATTCACCTCCCGTGAATGAACAAATCTATCTTCTGTTATATTCTGCGGGTACTGTAAAAAAATTCAGGCGATTAATCAAAAATAAAGGGCGGACAGCGTCCGCCCCGTTATTTTTATTGTGCTAACTCGTAGACAGAGACCTTTTTTCTATTCTTGCCAAGACGCTCGAACCTTACAATGCCGCTCTTCAAAGCAAAGAGGGTATCGTCTTTGCCACGGCCCACGTTGGTGCCTGGGTGGACCTTAGTGCCGCGCTGTCTGACAAGGATGTTGCCGGCAAGTACAAACTGCCCGTCGGCTCTCTTGGGGCCAAGCCGTTTTGACTCGCTGTCACGACCGTTTCTGGTAGAGCCCATTCCTTTTTTATGTGCCATATATTACACCTCCATTTGTCAAATCATTGCGGCACTAGAAATTGATTGTGCCAATCTGAACCTGTGTATAGGGCTGTCTGTGTCCCTTGGTTCTGCGGTAACCCTTTTTGGGCTTCATCTTAAAGACACGGATTTTTCTGGCTTTGCCGTTTTTAACAACGCTTGCCGTAACGATAGCGCCTTCCACAACGGGGGTACCGAATACATAATTGTCGCCGTCAATAACAGCCAATACCTTGTCAAAGGTAACAGTATCGCCGGCTTCGGTGTTCAGCTTCTCGATATATATTATATCGCCCTCGGCTACCCGATACTGCTTGCCACCGGTCTCAATGATCGCATGCTTCATTTTTTTGCACCTGCCTCTCTTGGAGTCTCGCTCTAGGGGTGGAAGTAAAGCTTCGCTTATGGACCCGTTCAAAGCGGCCATGCTAGTTTATCACGTAATGCCTGGAATGTCAATGATTTTTGTAAAAACTTGTACTTTTCAGCGATTCAGAATTTCCGCAAGGGCGTCGTTCATGTCGTACATACCGGGCTCTGTTACCCCGGCGAGAAATTTAGCAGCGGTGATGGCGCCGTTTGCAAATACCTCACGGGAATAGGCCTTGTGGCTGAACTCGATAACCTCGTCCGGTCCGGCAAAAATTACGTCATGTTCGCCTACAATGGTACCTCCCCGGACGGCGGAGATGCCGATTTCGTTTATGCCCCTCGATCTGCGGACGCTTTGCCGCTCGTATACGTACTCGGAAGGGCGGGGAAGGGCGGAGGCTATGGCGTCGGCAAGCATAATGGCCGTTCCGCTGGGGGCGTCCACCTTGTTTTTATGATGGCGCTCCACAATTTCCACGTCGAAGTTGTCACCCAAAATGGAGGCGGCTTTTTTTAGGAGGTTCGCCAGCAGATTAACGCCCAGAGACATGTTAGCGGACTTGAATATTGGGATAACCTTTGACGCCTCCCTTATCTTTTGGAGCTGCTCCTCGTTGTAGCCGGTGGTGCATATGACAGCCGGAACTTTCTTTTTCGTGCAATAGGAGAGCAGCCTGTCCAAGGCGGAGGGACTTGAAAAATCTATTAGCACATCGGCCTGCACGGCAAACTCCATGGGGTCGGAGTAAACAGGATAGTCATACAGTTTGGCGGTTTTGACATCGAAGCCCGCCACCACAACCATATCGTCCCTCTCTTTGCACATGCGGCTGACTACCTGGCCCATGCGTCCGTTGCAGCCTGATATGATTATCTTTGGCATAGTATCAACCTTTCAGCAAAAGGATAGGGGATAAGCCCCCTGTCTATTTTAATTCTATCCCTGCGTTTATAAGGCTCTCCTTCAGCTTGGCAAGATTTTCGCCGCTCATCTCGCACAGGGGCAGGCGGAGTTTGCCAACATTCATACCCATAAGGTTCATAGCCGTTTTTACGGGGATGGGGTTGACCTCGATAAACAGCTTGGCAAACAGGTCCGCGTATTTGAAGTAGAGCTTTGTGGCGGCTGCGAAATCGCCCTCCAGGCAGAGACGGCACATTTCGGACACCTCTTTGGGGATGATGTTGGAGGCGACGGAAATGACGCCCAAAGCGCCCATGGACATCATAGGAATTGTATTATCGTCATTGCCGCTCCATACGTAAAGGTCATCGCCGCAGAGGGCGCGTGTTCTGGAGAACAGGCTGAAGTCCCCGGAGGCCTCCTTTACTCCGTTAATGTTGGGGTGCTTGGACAGCTCCTTATATGTCTCCGCGGCAATTCCAATGCCCGTGCGGCTGGGGACGTTGTAAAGTATCATGGGAACGTCGACACGGTCGGCCACGTAGGTGAAGTGCTTAATCAGGCCCTTTTGAGTAGTCTTGTTATAATATGGGGTCACCATGAGGATGCCGTCAACGCCGGAAGCCTTGGCGCTTGTGGCAAGGCGAAGGGAGGTCATGGTGTCGTTGCTTCCCACTCCGGCTATCATCTTCATTCGCCCGGCGGTATGCTTGACGACGAAATCCACAAGTTCCTCGTGCTCCTCAACGGGCTGGGTTGCGTTTTCACCGGTGGTGCCGCAGACAATAATTGCCGATACGCCGTTTTCGTACTGAAAATCTATCAGTTCACCCATTTTTTGATAATCTATGCCGTTATCAGTGAATGGGGTCACTATGGCAGTACCGCACCCTGTAAATATGGGAGTCTTCATTTAAATACCCTCCTTGAAATTAAAGTGATATTTTGAAAGCAATAAGGATTAGCTATGCTATTCTTTAAATCCAGCCTTCTGCGCAGAGCAGCTCTGCCAGAAGCACAGCGCCCCCTGCCGCGCCCCTCAGGGTGTTATGGGAGAGGCAGACGAATTTATAATCGTACTGCGTATCCGGCCTGAGCCTGCCGATGGAAACGGTCATGCCGCCTTCCAGGTCCCGGTCCAGCTTCGTCTGCGGCCTGTCGTCCTCAGTAAAGTAACGGAGGAACTGTTTTGGGGCGGTAGGCAGCCCCAGCTCCTGGGGACGGCCTTTGAAATATGTCCAGCGCTCAATGATTTCCTCTTTCGTGGGCTTTTTGTCAAAGCTTACGAATACCGCCGCCATATGTCCGTCAGTGACCGGAACGCGTATGCACTGGGCGGTAATTGAGGGGGACTGAGCCATTTTAATTACGCCGTTTTCCACCGTGCCCCACACCTTCAGGGGCTCCAGCTCCGATTTTTCCTCCTCGCCGCCTATATAGGGAATAACGTTGTCCACCATCTCGGGCCATCTTTCAAAGGTTTTTCCGGCACCGGAAATGGCCTGGTAGGTGCAGACAAGTATCGATTTAATGCCGAATTCGTCCCGCAGGGGGTGCAGGGCCGGTACATAGCTCTGTATTGAGCAGTTGGATTTGACGGCTATGAAGCCCCGCCTGGTGCCCAGACGTTTTCGCTGGCTTTCGATAACCTGAATGTGCTGCGGGTTGACCTCCGGAATCACCATCGGCATGTCGGCAGTCAAGCGATGGGCGCTGTTGTTGGAGACCACGGGGCACTCCAGTTTAGCGTAAGCCTCCTCGAGGGCTTTTATCTCTTCCTTTTTCATGTCGACGGCCGAGAAGATAAAGTCCACGGATTTGGCTATAGCCTCCATGTCTTCCACTGCATTTTTAACCACCAGGTCCCTTGCGGCCGCCGGCATGGGGGTGCTGAGCGCCCAGCGGCTGCCCACGGCCTCACTGTAGGTCTTGCCTGCGCTCCTGGAGCTGGCGGCAACCTCCGTCAGCTCAAACCAGGGGTGGTTTTCCATGAGGAAGACAAAGCGCTGGCCAACCATTCCGGTGGCTCCCATCACTCCAACCTTATATTTTTTCACAAGATTCAGTCCTTTCAGCGGCGAAAAAAGTCGCTCTTTTTATGCTATTCTTAAGGCTTGGAAATAATGTCTAATTTCTATAATATGCAAAACGGGTTGAAAACGGGGTTATTTTTGTATATAATGGGGTATCTGGTCGAAGTTGAGAATTCGAGGCAGTTTTTCCAGATATTTTTGCTTATTAATGTTTGATATTATCACACCACGGCAGTGCAGTCAATATAAGCCCATACTACTAATATACCAAAATAAAGGAAAATGCTGATGAAAAAAAGCACTAAAAGCACTAAAATTATGAAAATTACTACTTTCATTTTGTCAGTGGCGCTTTTTATCGCCGCAGCTCCTGCTGGGGATGCCGCCCAAAATATTTATGTGAATAACAGCAACGGCCTTTTGTCTGGCAGCCTTGCCGAGGCGTATGCCCTAGGGGGAAGCGGCTCCGTGGAAAAGCTCGGTTCTTCCAAGGTATATGCCTTGACAGGAAGCGGGCTTGAGGTGGTGGAGGGCGGACAACAGGTTATTGTGGATCCACCGCATCTTCCCGTCAGCGGCACGGTGCCCATCAGCAGGTCGAAAATCAGGGTGGGTCTCTACTATTACTACAGCGATTCCCGTGACACCTCTCTGGATACCGCAAGCCTGCAAAACTATGTTGGCAGCGGTTACAAGTTCGGCTACTATGATGATTCTTTTGAGTTCAACGAGGTCGGCTACACCGCAGAGACCAAGCTGACTATGGTCAAGGATAAAAACGTGAATGTATCGGGCGGCGTCGTCGGCTGCTACCACATCCTTTTGCCGGCTACATATTCCACCTTTGAAGAGGCAAGAAACGCCGCCTCCGCCTATTCCGACGGCTTCCCGGCCTACTACAACGGAGTTTACAGGGTGCTGGTAGGGAAGTACGAGAGCGCCTCTGCCGCTACGGCAGACATGGAGAAGCGGGGAATATCCGGCTCGGCCTACAGCGCCAGCAACCGGTGCATTGTTGTTACAAAGACGGGCACCACGGACATCATTTTTGAATTTGACTGCGGCACCCAATATTCCCTGGTTATCAGGCCACAGTCAGACTCGCAAAAGGCCCAAACCTGGTTTAAGGGTTACAAGTATTACGGCGACTTCCAGTACATACGCACAACCGGCGAAAACATGACGGTTGTTAATATTGTGGACATAGAGGATTACGTTAAGGGCGTGCTCCCCTATGAGATGAGCTCCTCCTGGCCTTTGGAGGCATTGAAGGCCCAGGCCCTGTGCGCAAGGACATATGGCGTAAAGAATTACAATGTCTACGGCAAATACGGTTTTGACGTCACCGCAGACACATATTCCCAGGTATACAGGGGAACCAGCGCTGCCACCGCCACCACGGATGCGGCTGTGGATGCAACGGCCGGCCAGTATGTCACATATAATGGGGAACTCTGCTCGACGCTGTTTTTCTCCTCTGACGGCGGCGCCACGGAAAGCAATGAAAATGTTAACGGTACAAAGGTGCCGTATCTGGTAGGGGTGATTGACCCCTTTGAGGAAGCTGTGGCCGACATCAACAGCTACAGCAGCTGGACCAGGGTCCTGACCCAGGACGCTGTGACAAGCAAGCTCAAGTCATACAATGTATCCACTATTGTAAGCATCGAACCCACATTTTCCGAGGTGGGCAACGTAATATCACTAAAATTTACTGACGTGAACGGCAAGACAGTTACCGTAAGAAAAAGCCTTTGCCGTACCCTGCTCGGGCTTCCAAGCATTCGATACAAGGTCGCCAAATCCGGCTCAAACTTTGTTTTTGAAGGCTCGGGATGGGGGCATAATGTAGGTATGAGCCAATTTGGAGCCTATGCAATGGCCGCTCACTATGGTTATACCTACGACCAGATTATAGGCTTTTACTACACGGGCGTAAGTCTTTCTACCGGAGTCGTACGTTGATGAAGAAATCTGATTTTTCATTCGATTTGCCTGAGGAGCTTATTGCACAGACCCCAATTGGCAGGCGGGATGCCTCCCGCCTGCTTGTTTTGGACAAGAACACGGGGGAAATAACCCACAGCCATTTTTATAATCTTCCAGAATACCTCAAAGAGGGCGACTGCCTTGTGCTGAACGATTCCCGTGTGCTGCCGGCAAGGCTGATAGGAACCCGAAAAACCGGCGGCACGGTAGAGGTGCTGCTCCTCCGGGATTTGGGCGGAGGAGACTGGGAATGTCTTACAAGGCCGGGCAAAAAGACCCGGCCAGGAACGGAGCTTGTCTTCGGCAACGGGGAACTCAAAGGCAGGGTGCTGGAGGTGGCCTCGGGCGGCAACAGGATAATCCGCTTTGAATATGAGGGCATTTTCCTTGAAATACTGGAGCACCTCGGCAGGATGCCGTTGCCTCCCTATATAAAGGAGGAGCTTCAGGACAAGGAGCGATACCAGACGGTATATTCAAAGGAGCCGGGCTCCGCGGCGGCGCCTACGGCGGGCCTGCACTTTACCCTTGAATTGCTGGACAAGATAAAGGCGATGGGCGTAAAAATCTGCCATGTGACCCTGCATGTGGGGCTGGGAACCTTCCGTCCGGTTAAGACGGAAACGATAGAGGAGCACGAAATGCACTCGGAGTTCTGCATAGTTCCCCAGGAGACCGCACAAATGGTAAACGAGACACGGTGGAAGGGCGGAAGGATAATTGCCGTCGGCACGACGTCCTGCCGCACTTTGGAGAGTTTTTCGGAACCGGACGGCACGCTGAAACCAGGAAGCGGATGGACAGACATTTTCATATATCCCGGTTATACTTTCAAATGCATCGACGCGCTCATCACCAATTTCCACCTGCCGGAGAGCACACTGATTATGCTTGTGTCAGCCCTGGCGGGAAGGGAAAACATCCTGCACGCCTACGAAGTGGCTATAAAGGAGAGGTACAGGTTCTTTTCCTTCGGCGATGCAATGCTTATTAAATGACATGAACCAATTTTCGAAAGGTGAGCTGATTTGTTCAGGCTTATTTGCAGCGAGGGCAAGGCCCGACGGGGGGAGTTTTTAACACCCCACGGCATGGTGCAAACCCCTGTCTTTATGAATGTGGGCACCCAGGCAGCCATCAAAGGCGGGCTGTCTTCGGATGATTTAGCCCGGATTGGGTGCCAGATTGAACTGTCAAATACCTACCATCTCCATCTCAGGCCCGGAGACGAGCTGATACGGCGTATGGGCGGGCTCCATAAGTTTATGGCCTGGGAGGGCCCCATACTCACCGATAGCGGAGGGTTTCAGATATTCTCCCTTGCCAGCCTCCGCAAAATCAGCGAGGAAGGGGTGCATTTTAATTCCCACATTGACGGGCGTAAAATTTTTATGGGCCCCGAGGAGTGCATGCGGATACAGTCCAACCTTGGCTCCGATGTGGCCATGGCCTTTGACGAATGCGTCAAGATTCCCTCCCCTTATGACTATGTAAAAGAATCCTGCCAACGAACCTACCGCTGGCTGGTGCGCTGCAGGGACGCGCTGGAAAAGTACAACTCAATGCCCGGCACCGTAAACCCCGGCCAGATGCTTTTCGGCATCAATCAGGGCGCAACGTTTCCGGATCTTAGGGTTGACCATATGAAGCGCATAGCGGAGCTGGATCTTCCGGGATATGCAATCGGCGGCCTGGCGGTGGGGGAGACGGTGGAAGAGATGTACGATACCATAGAAATTGTGGAGGAGCACATGCCCCGGCACAAGCCCCGCTACCTTATGGGCGTGGGGACTCCCGGAAATATTATCGAGGCCGTGTACAGGGGCATAGACTTTTTCGACTGCGTCATGCCAGCCCGGAACGGGCGGCACGGGCACCTTTTTACATGGTCGGGAATAATCAACATCAACAATGAAAAATATGCCCAGGACGAAGACCCCATCGACCCCCAGTGCTCCTGCCCGGTGTGCCAGCGGTATACGAAGGCGTATTTGCGGCACCTGTTCAGGGCGGGGGAGATATTGGCCCTGCGCCTGGCGGTAATGCACAACCTATATTTTTATAACGAGCTGGCGCGCCGAATCAGAGATGCCCTGGAAAAAGGGGAATTTGGCAGTTTTAGGGCGCAATATTCCGAAATTTTGGATAAGCGGGTATAAAATGCTTGCAATTGCAGAAGTATCTATAATATAATTTGCTAGATATAAGCGTTGGAAATTTTTTAGGAGGTTTATTTGATGAATTTTAAGAAGCTGAGCAAAATATTAGTCGCAGTTTTGACGGTGGCGGTACTGTGCCTATCCCTTGCCGGATGCGCCACCGCTGGTGCTGGCGCTGGTGAGGGGGGCACAGGCGCATCAGGCCTGACAGCTTTCATACCCCTGGTACTGTTCTTTGCGATTTTCTATTTCTTCCTTATTCGCCCCGAAAACAAGAAGAAGAAAAAGCTCCAGGAAATGAGAAATGAGCTGGCGGTGGGCGATGAGATTACCACTATTGGAGGCATAGTGGGCAAAATCGTTCACGTTAAGGATGACATGATCACTTTTGAAACCGGTGAAGACAGGGTGCGTATCCAGATAATGAAATGGGCGATTGCAACTAAGGGCAAGGACACCACGCAACAATAAAAAAGCGGCATTAAGTTCCTCCTGCCGGAATAAGTATGTACAAACTTATTCCAGTGGGAGGTTTTTTTATGATAAAAACAGAGGAGGAACGGGTGTCCTATTCCGGTTTGCTTATCAGCAGCGCTCTGGGCGGCGCCGTTGGAACTGTTCTGTCTTTAGTACTGCTTTTTGTGTTTGCCTTCCTTATCTCGGAGGGGAAGCTACCGGAAAGCCTAAGTGAAACGCTGGTGGTGGCGGCCGCCTTCGTGGGCGCTACCGTCGGCGGGGCCACGTCGGCTAAACGGCAGGGCAGGGGAGTGCTGGTTTCCGGAGTCTGCGGCGGTATCGCCTACATGATTATAATTTTGCTTGTCAACGCACTGGGAGGAAACGGGGGCGCCTTCGGGCCGTCTACGCTCAAACTGGCCATATGTGCAGTTGCTGGAGGAGCCTTCGGCGGAACTCTCTGCTCCGGTGGAGGGAAGAAAAGAAGGCGCAGACGGAGCAGGTAAAAGAGAAATATACAAAATGTAATCATAAATATTATACAAACAGTAATTAATCTTTAGTTAACATAATTAAAATATGATTACCTATATATAGTATTTGTTGGCAGAGCAAGCCACAAAATATAGAAAATATCTGCGGCACATCAAAGGGCCGCAGTATTCTTTGTTTACTTAGTTTACATAATACTGTTTACATAATATATCGTCATAATTCACAAAAATGAATAATTTTTATCAAATCACTTGATTACTGGCGGAATTTGTATTATATTGTGCTCACCCCTATGTTATGTAAATTGTATTATTATCTCCTCATGCAACATAGGCTGTATGGGGTGATAATAATGAAGAAACTTTCTTTTTCAAGGCTGGTGAAAAGGCCCGCAAGAGGGCCGGCGGCTGAGGGCGGAAACAGCGTTCTTATATTTATCTCCGCCTGCTTTCTGGCCGGCGCTGTGGCAGGGGCCTTTTTAAGCCTCTACATTTCGGGGGATTCCATTTCGGGACTGGTTGCGTCTTATATCGAATCGCCGGAGCAGCCGGCAGGTTTTTTTAAGGTTTTTTGGGATTGTGCAAAATTTCACCTTTGCGTTCTTTTTATGGCCGGTTCTGTATTCGGCGTAGTCATAATACCCGCCATAGTGTTTTTACGGGCCTACCTGCTGAGCTGCACCACCGCCGCCATAATTGCAGTGTATCCTGACTCTGGGTGGCTTTTGTCCCTTGTAATTCTTGGCATACCGGCCCTTGTATCGATTCCATGTCTTTTTGTTCTGTCCACTGACGCTTTTTTTGCCTCGGGCAGGCTTCTCACCATGTCTATGGGCGATTACAGGCCATGGCTGGGAACGCCCATTTACAGGCACGGGTTTGCCTGCATGATTCTTCTGATACTGATTTCTCTGGTTGAAATGCTGTTAATTCCGGCCCTTGTGGGCCTGATAATATAGTCTGCTGCCTGGTGGGAACAGACAGAAAAACAGGAAAGGGGGTTTTGAATTGCAGAATTCCGTATGTTATGAAAGATACGAGAATTATTTAACAAACGTGAAGAAAGCTTCAAAAAACACCCTCAGTTCATATCTCAGAGACATAAGGCAGCTGGGCAGCTATCTTGAGAAGTACACTGACAGCGGCTATGCGGACGTCGACGAGTCTGAGCTGGAAGCCTACATTAGCTGGCTGAAAAGGAACGGTAAGTCCGTGGCCACTGTTTCCAGGAGTATTGCCTCGATAAAGAACTTTTACAACTTTTTAGTCAGCGAAGGAATAATAAAAAGGAATCCAAGCACCAAGCTTGTTCCCGACAAGGCCACTCAGAAGCTGCCGCAAATACTTACAAGCAAAGAGGTTGAGCTTTTGCTGGAACAGCCGGAGTGCGTGGATATGAAGGGCTATCGCGACCGGGCCATGCTTGAGTTGCTGTATGCCACCGGCATTAGAGTCAGCGAGCTTATATCTCTGGATGTCACTGACGTGAATCTTTCGGCAGGTATAATACGCTGCCGCAGCAGGGGAAAGGAGCGCGCGATTCCCCTTTATCCCGCGGCTATTCGGGCGCTGTCCGAATACATTGAGTTCATCCGGCCTCAGATGATTTCTTCTCCCGATGAGAAATCCCTTTTCGTCAACGTAAGCGGTGAGCGCATGTCCCGTCAGGGGTTCTGGAAGATTATCAAGTCGTATCAGGCAAAGGCGGGGATAGAAAAAACCATAACTCCCCATACGCTTCGGCATTCCTTTGCCGCCCACCTGCTGGAAAACGGCGCTGACCTGCGCTCCATACAGGAAATGCTGGGCCATGCGGATATTTCTTCCACCCAGATTTATTCCCAGCTGGTGAAAAAGCAGTTAAAGGATGTATATAATAAAGCCCACCCCAGAGCTTGATAAACTTGCTATGAGGTAAAAAATGAGCATTTTTCGCCCGTATAACTACAAGAACAGGCCAGATCTCCCAAAGGATCTTCCCAAAAAACATGGTTTTTTCGTCTTTTGGGAACTGTTTTTCCGCAAATTTTGGCGTTATGTCTCAATAAACATCATTTATTTCATAGTAACAATGCCGATACTGTTTTACTTTTACTTAGCTTTTAGCGGATATATGGGAGAGATATTGAGAGAAAACTTTTCGGATATGATTCCCGGCATAGGTTTTTACGCCACAGTATTGGCCTATATACCGCAAAGGCTGTACATCCCCATCCTCATTTTATCCATTTTGCTTTACGGCCCCGTAAAGATGGGGGTAACGTACGTATTCAGGAATTTCGCCCGGGAGGAGCATGCCTGGCTGTCGGACGTTTTTTCCCGGGCCCTGTCAAATCTGAAGCAGGGATTGTTTTTTGGAATTCTGGATTTTGTTGTGGTCACCGTTTTGCTGAACAGCATTTTTGTAGGCTACACATCTGAAATCACGACGGGTATCGTCATTGCATATATACTGAAATACCTGTCCATATTTTTTCTGGTGGTATATTTGTTCATGCGCCACTACTTTTACATAATGGCGGTGACTGTGGAGCTCAGCGTTTTTGCCATCATAAAAAACGCCTGGCTTTTTACAGTGCTTGGGTTCGGCCGCAATATCTTAACTTCTATTTCGTGCATAGTCATATGGTGCCTGACACTATTCACTTTGCCTTTAGTTACTGTGGCGGCACTTCCGCTTTTCACATATTCCCTGTGCGGATTTGCAACGGTGTTTGTCTGCTATCCCATAGTAAAAAAATACATAATCGTGCCCGCCCTTGAGCTGGAGAAAGCCGCAAAGCTGAAGGAGCAGAGTGAAGGCTCGTTGGAAGACGGCAATAAATAGCCGCGCAAATTAACCCCCGGTTCGGAAAGGACCGGGGGTTTGGTCTGTTACAAATTTAATTGCTTTTAGTTGATTTTATTTGCTCTTATTTGCTTTTAGTTGATTTATGCTGCAGTTGTGTGTTACACTGTAGAATGATTTGAAAACTTATGTAGGAGAAGGATATGCGCATATTGGGCGTTGACCCTGGGATTGCCACGGTTGGCTTTGGGGTAATCGAGTCGGACGGGCACACACAGAGCATGGTTGCCTGCGGTGTTATAAACACTCCCGCTGGGCTAAGCCTATCCAACAGGCTGCAGCTTATTTATGATGACGTTGAGGAGCTTATCTCCACCTTCCGCCCCGAGGCCATGGCAGTTGAAGAGATTTTTTTTAATACCAACACCACAACCGCTATTTCCGTCGCCCATGGCAGGGGAGTTATCCTTCTGGCGGGGTATAGGGCGGGCGTGCCGATTTTCGAGTACACGCCTCTTCAGGTTAAGCAGGCTGTGGTAGGCTATGGGCGGGCAGAAAAAAATCAGGTCATTGACATGGTTCGCCGCATGCTGCGCCTGAAGACGCCGCCGAAACCGGACGATGTCGCCGACGCCCTGGCCATTGCCCTTTGCCATGCCCGAAGCTCTACCTCGCTGCTGAACCTAAAAGGAGGTAACGGCACGTGTTCTACCATATAGAAGGGACAGTTACCGATCTTGATGAAAACGTGGCGGTTCTTGACTGTTCGGGTGTAGGATATAAGATTAATACCACCACCACAACCCTGTCCCGTTTGAAGATAGGGGAGAGAGCCAAGCTCTATACCTATTTGTACATAAGGGAAGACTGTTTTGATTTATACGGGTTTTACAGTTTAAGTGAAAAGCGCCTGTTTGAAATGCTTATCAACGTCTCCGGCGTGGGGCCTAAAGCGGGTCTTTCCCTGCTGTCTTTGGGTACCCCGGAGTCATTGGCAATGGCCATTATCGAGGGAAACGAAAAGACCCTTACCGTTGCGCACGGTATAGGCAAAAAGACCGCCCAAAGGGTGATTCTGGAGCTGAAAGACCGGATTGCCAAAGAGATTACCGGAAACATTTTGAACATGCCGGCCGCCGGGACAGGCACCGTGTCCCGTTCCGGGGGCAAACTGTCGGATGCCGCTGCCGCTTTGGCGGTGCTGGGCTATGACAATTCCGAAATTGCGTTTGCCCTGAAGGATATCGATACGGAAAACCGCAGCCTGGAGGAAATTATCCGCCAGGCGCTGCGGAAGATGGTCAAATAGCGAAGTTTTTTGATTTTTGCATTTTAGAGGGGGGATACCTTTGAGCATTAGCTTTTCCGGCAAACCTGAGGAAAGCATTACCACGTCCAGAGCGTTGCCGGAGGACAGCGCCGAGGGCTCTCTGCGCCCCCGTTCATTATCCGAATACATAGGCCAGGAAAAGGTAAAGGAAAACCTTAAAGTGTTCATAGAGGCGGCAAAGCTTCGGGGAGAAGCTCTTGACCATGTGCTGCTTCACGGCCCTCCGGGCCTGGGCAAGACGACCCTGGCAGCCGTCATTGCAAACGAGATGGGCGTAAATATGCGCATTACCAGCGGTCCCGCCATAGAAAAGGCCGGGGATTTGGCCGCTTTACTCACAAATCTGCAGGAAAACGATATATTGTTTGTAGATGAAATACACCGGCTTAACCGTGCGGTGGAGGAAATCCTGTATCCTGCAATGGAGGATTATGCCATCGACATAATCATCGGCAAGGGCCCGTCGGCAAACTCCATCCGCATTGACCTGCCTAAGTTCACCCTGATAGGGGCCACAACCCGCTCGGGGCAGCTTACGGCGCCCTTGAGGGACAGATTCGGCGTCGTCCTGCGCCTTGAGCTGTACACCATAGACGAGCTGCAGCAGATAGTTGCCAGAAGCGCCGGCATACTGGGTATCCAGATTGACGAGGAGGGGGCCAGGGAAATAGCATCCCGCTCCCGGGGCACGCCCCGCATTGCCAACCGCCTGCTGAGGAGGGTGCGTGACTTTGCCCAGGTGAGGGCGGATGGAGTGATTACCCGCGAGGTGGCCGACTATGCCCTTACCACTCTGGAGGTGGACCGCTTGGGGCTTGACGCACTTGACAGGAGCATGCTGCGGAGCATAATCGAATTCTATAACGGCGGGCCTGTTGGCCTGGAGACTCTGGCCGCCACTATGAACGAAGAAGCAATTACTATTGAGGACGTATACGAGCCCTACCTTATTCAGCAGGGCTTTCTGACCAGGACGCCCCGGGGCCGCTGCGTTACCCGCCGGGCTTACGAGCATCTGGGTTTGGATTATCTGGGACAGCAGCAACTGGAGCTTTAATCTTTTATCCCGCCCGGGGGATACTGCCTCTCATACGGGCAAGTAATATGGAGGGAATATATGGGCAAGTATTTTGGTACTGATGGAATAAGGGGAGTTGTAAACGACGGTCTGGACGCCGACCTCGCTTTTAGGGCGGGCCAGGCTGCCGCAATGGTACTGACGGAAAACAAGGGGAGGAGGCCGTTCTTTACCATAGGCAAGGACACGAGAATTTCTGGCGACATGCTTGAGGCTGCCCTTGTGGCGGGGCTTTGCTCCGCAGGGGCCGACGTTATGCTGCTGGGCGTGGTACCCACTCCCGCTGTGGCCTTCATCACCATGGATGTGGGCGCCGACGCTGGAATAGTCATTTCCGCCTCCCACAACCCATACGAGCACAACGGAATAAAAATATTCAACTCCGAGGGGTTTAAGCTCTCGGATGAACTGGAGGGAAAAATTGAGGAGCTTATAGACGCGCCGGAGCGCCTCATCCACAAAACTGATGGAGATATAGGGCGCGTTGTCAAGAAAAACGGCGACTGTGTGGAGAGGTACATAGACCATGTGGCCGGAGCCGCCGAGGGCAGCATTGAAAAGCTGCGCGTCATGATAGACTGCTCCAACGGTGCAGCCAGCAAGACAGCTAAAAGCATTTTTAGCCGTTTTCCCCTGGAGCTTGAATTCATAAACGACAACCCGGACGGGATAAACATTAATGAAAAATGCGGGTCCACCCACCCGGAGCTGCTTGCCAAACTTGTTGAAGCCGGCGGTTTTGACCTTGGTCTGGCCTTTGACGGAGACGCGGACAGGTGCATAGCCGTGGATGAAAAGGGCCAGATTGTGGACGGCGATAAGATTATGGCAATCTGCGGCGTGGCCATGAAGGCCAAGGGCAAGCTGGCCCATGACTGCATTGTGACCACCGTCATGTCCAATCTGGGTTTCCACGAATATACGGCCAGGAGTGGAATAAGCGTCCAGTGCACGCCGGTGGGGGACAGGTATGTCCTCGAAAGAATGCTGGAATACGGCTACAAGCTGGGTGGTGAGCAGTCCGGGCACATCATTTTCCTGGACGATTCCACGACCGGCGACGGACAGCTTACGGCGGTCAAGTTCCTGAGCGTCATATCCCAGTCCGGCATGAAAGTTTCCGAACTGGCAGGTGAAATACCCACCTATCCCCAGATACTGAAAAACGTGCCCGTCAAGGGAGGCAACGAGGTTAAAAATGCCCTTATGGCGGATGAAAGATTAAAGGAACTGATTGCAAAAGAAGAGGCAAAACTGGGCGGACGGGGAAGAATCCTGGTACGTCCGTCGGGAACCGAAGCCCTGATAAGGGTTATGGTTGAGGCGCAGCACGAGGAAATTGCAGTCGAATGCTCGGAGAATTTGTCAAAAATGATAAATTATTACGTGGGAGGAAATAATTCTTTAAAGATTTTTAACAAGAATATCTTGACTTTATCGAATTTTGCCGCTATAATTTAGCAAACTGGAAAATTGTTTAATATGATGGGAAATTATACATCTCTTAACGATATTTGCCTGCAGAAACTGGCCGCCAGCGGAGACAGGCTGGCGGAAGAACAGCTCACGATGCGCTATAGTAGGCTTGTAAAGATTTGCGCGAGACCTTATTTTCTTGCAGGCGGCGACAGTGAAGACCTTACCCAGGAGGGTATGCTTGGTTTGCTTACAGCCATTCGCGAATTTGACGACGGGATGGGCACATCATTTAAATCCTTTGCAGAGCTGTGTATTAAGCGGCGCCTTCTTACCGCAATAAAGAACGCCTCCCGAATGAAGCATACTTTCCTCAATGACGGTTTGTCATTGGAAGAAATCCTCTCAGATGAAGCTCGGACCCATGCGGCATTCTTACCGGAAGTATTCCGGCGTATCCCTGAGGAGCAGGTTCTGGCCAGAGAGAGCGTTAAGGAAATGATTCTCAACTATTCACGGTTTTTATCCCGATTTGAGGCTGATATATTGAGCCTTTATCTTGATG
>JBMNQG010000044.1:0-16505 GCA_050944015.1 Oscillospiraceae bacterium | reverse complement strand
ATTGTGGGTACTTACGTACACGCTTCACGGCTTCAATACCTGGAATACTTCGGCAAGTTTTATATGGACGGAGACAGGGCTTTTGCCCCGCTTCAAATAAACACGAAATATGTTGATATCATCAAGGAGGAAAACTAATATGTCTGGTTTCTTTGAACTGATTGGCGGCGCCGCTTTGGCATTTTTGGGCGCAGGTTTGGCAGCAGTTCTCAGCTGCATCGGAAGTGCAAAAGGTACTGGAATAGCAGGCGAGGCCGGCGCAGGTCTTCTTTCCGAGGACCCCACTCAATTCTCCAAATGTCTTATCCTTCAGGTTATACCCGGTACCCAGGGCCTTTACGGCTTTGTCACTGGCTTCATTTGCATGCTGCAGATGGGCGTTTTTGCCGGTGCGGATTTGACCCAGATTACGGCGACGCAAGGCTTCCGTTACCTGTTTGCCTGCCTGCCCATGGCCCTGGGCGGATTGATTTCCGCAATTGCCCAGGGAAGAGTGGCGGCGGCCAGCATCAATATAGTGTCAAAGCAGCCTAACGACTGGGCAAAGGGCATGACCCTGTGCATTATAGTCGAGTTCTACGCGATACTCTCCCTGCTGATTTCCATCCTCATGCTTCTCAATATATAAATAAGGACTGACAACGCATGACTGGAATTGATAAAATAACCGCCCGGATAGAATCCGATGCCCGCAAGGAGGCTGAGGCCATATTGTCCGAGGCCGATGAAAGGTGCGAAGAAATCCGCACGGAATATGAAAAGCTGGCCCAGGAGGAATACTGGAAGCTCATCCGCGCCGGCGTGAAGGACTGCGAGGCCAGGGTCAAGCTCCTGGCCAGCACCGCCGAAATGGAGGCCAAAAAGCGCATACTCTCCATGAAGCAGGAAATGGTGGCCAGGGCGTTCGTAAGGGCGGTGGAGCTCATTCTCAGCCGCCCGGTGGAAGAATATGCCGGGTTCCTGGCCCATCAGGCCGCCAGGGCCGCCGTAACGGGCACGGAGGAGATAATTTTAAACTCCAAGGACAGAGAGAGCTGCGGCAGGAAAGTTGTGAGGCTTGCCAACGATTTGCTGAACAAGAGGGGCATTGCAGGCAAGCTCACGTTAAGCTACGAAACCCGCCCTATGGCAGGGGGTGTAATACTAAAGCAGGGGGGCATAGAGACCAATTGCAGTATAGAAGCCCTTATTGAGACGTACCGCAATGAGCTGTCCGCCCCCGTGGCTAACGTGCTGTTCGATTCCTGATATGGCTGACAAGGGGGAAAAGACTTGTCAAATGCAAAAGTAACGGAGAATGATTACCTGTTTCTGACCGCTGCGTTAAGGGCCAGGGAGCCCCGCATGCTAAACAGGGAGAGAATTGAGCGGATGCTGGAGGCGGAGTCCTTCAGCGAAGCGGCCAGGATTCTGGCAGACTGCGGCTACCCAGACATGTCGGATATGGGGGCCGAGGAGCTTGAAGCCGCCCTCAGCGCCCGCCGGTCAGAGCTGCTGGACGAGCTTGGCCGAATAGCACCGGAACGGCAGCTCATAGAAGCTTTTCGGCTAAAGTACGATTATCATAACGCCAAAACTCTGATAAAGGCGGAAAAGTCCAAGGCGGACGTTGACCGCATCCTTTCCAGGTCCGGCAGGATCAGCCCGGAAAAGATGAAAGAGGCCTTCAACAACAGCGATTACCGGGACCTGCCTTTTGCTCTGGCGGAAGCCATCAAGGAGGCAGCGGGGATATTGGCCCGCACCGGGAATCCCCAGCTGGCGGATTTTTTCCTAGACAGGGCGTATTTTGCGGAGCAGCTGTCTCTTGCTGAAGGGCTCTCCGGCGGTTTTTTGAAGGACTACGTCAAGCTGCAGATAGACATTGCAAATCTCCGGGCTATGGTGCGCACCCTGCGCATGGGCCGGGGAGCGAGCTTCTTGACGACCGCCCTAATACCAGGCGGGAATGTGAAACCGGAAAGCCTGGCTGCCGCAGTCGCGGCGGGAGAAAGCATAAGCAGGCTGTTTTCGTCCACCCTTTTGGCGGAGGCGGCATCTATAGGGGAAGAAGCTGCCAAAGGCGGCTCTCTTACGGAGTTTGAGCTTTGCTGTGACAACACCGTAATGAGATTTATTAAACTTGCGAAATCCAAAAGTTTCGGCAGCGAGCCGGTTGTGGCATATCTGGCGGCCGTTGAAAATGAAATTACCTGTGCCAGAATGATCCTTACGGGAAAGCTCGCGGGCATAAAATCGGAGCTAATCCGGGAAAGGCTGCGTGAGACCTATGCTTAAAATAGCGGTTATTGGAAGCAGGGAGACGGTTCTGGGCTTTAAGGCCTTAGGGCTTGAGGTGTTCCCCGTCGAAGGTCCGGAGGATGCCAAAAGCACCTTCCGCCAGCTTACAAAGGCCGGCGACAGCTATGCCATAATATACGTGGAAGAGAATCTGGCCAAAGTTCTAGGCAGTGAAATTGATAAGTATAAGGACGTACCCAGCCCGGCGGTTATCCTTATCCCAGGCAGGGAGGGTTCCTTGGGTTACGCTCAGGCTGCTCTGAAGGCCGCCGTGGAGCGTGCCGTAGGCAGCGATATCCTGTAATGACGGAATCGAAAGAAGGTATGTAAATGAGCGGAAAAGTAATAAAAGTATCCGGACCCCTTGTGGTGGCTGAGGGCTTGGCCGATGCCGCCGTGTCCGAAGTCGTCAGGGTCGGCAAACAGCGCCTTGTGGGCGAAATACTGAATATGACTGGAGATACCGCCTCTATACAGGTGTATGAGGAGACAGCGGGACTAGGCCCGGGAGCCGTGGTTGAAACCACCGGGTTCCCCATGTCCGTGGAGCTGGGCCCGGGTCTGCTGGAGAATATATACGACGGAATACAGCGTCCCCTTACGGAAATACGTGAACTCACGGGACACACCATTGCCAGGGGTGTAGATATTCCGGCACTGAACCGCACAAAGCTCTGGGAGTTTGTGCCCACGGTTTCCGTGGGAGACAGGGTCGTTCCGGGAGATATTATTGGCACGGTCCAGGAGACGTCCGCCATTGTCCACAAAATAATGGTGCCGCTGGGGGTGTCCGGCACTGTGGCTGCAATTCAGAAAGGCAGCTTTACCGTGCTTGATACCGTTGCCACGATAAAGACCGACGACGGCAGCGAAAAGGCGGTCACCATGATGCAGAAGTGGCCTGTGCGAAAAGGCCGCCCGTATGTGAGAAAATTCATGCCGGAGCGGCCGCTTTCTACCGGCCAGCGGGTTATAGACACCCTGTTCCCCCTTGCAAAGGGCGGAACTGCGGCGGTACCCGGCCCCTTCGGCAGCGGCAAGACGGTTGTGCAGCACCAGCTTGCCAAGTGGTCCGACGTGGACGTGGTTATATACATTGGCTGCGGCGAGCGCGGAAACGAGATGACCGACGTGCTTATGGAGTTCCCGGAGCTTAAGGACCCCCATACGGGAGAGCCTCTGATGAAGCGCACGGTGCTTATTGCCAACACCTCCGACATGCCGGTGGCCGCCCGTGAGGCATCCATATATACCGGCATCACCATAGCCGAGTATTTCCGGGACATGGGCTACGACGTGGCTGTCATAGCCGACTCCACCTCCCGCTGGGCGGAGGCGCTGCGCGAGATGTCCGGACGCCTTGAGGAGATGCCCGGCGAAGAGGGCTATCCTGCTTACCTGGCCTCCCGTCTTGCCCAGTTCTACGAGAGGGCCGGCCTGGTGGAATGCCTGGGCTCCGACGGCAGGCTCGGCAGCCTCACCGCCATTGGAGCTGTTTCCCCTCCGGGAGGCGACACTTCCGAACCGGTATCCCAGGCCACCATGCGGATAGTAAAGGTGTTCTGGGGGCTGGATTCAAGCCTGGCCTATGCCCGTCACTTCCCGGCCATCAACTGGCTGACCAGCTATTCCCTTTATGTGGACACGCTTAAGGACTGGTTCGACGCCAATATAAGCCCCCAGTTCATGAGGCAGCGGGATATGGCCATGAGCATACTTCAGCAGGAGGCCAGCCTTCAGGAAATAGTCAAGCTGGTTGGTCAGGACTCCCTTGGGCCCTTTGACAGGCTTACCCTGGAGACCGCTAGGATGATACGTGAGGACTTCCTGCAGCAGAATGCCTTTGTCGACATAGACAATTTTTCAACCTACGACCGGCAGTTCAGGCTCCTCGGCATGATTCTGGAGTACGATAAGCTCTGCAGGGCTGCCCTGGAAAAAGGCGCGGATATGAATAAGCTCTTTAGAATTCCCGCCAGGGAGAAAATCGGCAGAGCCAAGTCGGTGCCCCCGGAAATGTATTCGGAGGAATACGACCGGATAGTCCAGGAGATGAAGGAGCAGATAGACGAAATTACCGCCGGAGGTGAAGAGTCGTGATAAGGGAATACAAGACCATACATGAGATAGCCAGTCCCCTTGTGATGGTACGGCAGGTAGAAGGCGTCGCCTACGACGAGCTGGGCGAGATTGAGCTTCCCAGCGGAGAAAAGCGCCGCTGCAAAGTGCTGGAAGTAGACGGGGACACCGCGGTTGTCCAGCTGTTTGAAGACGCCGCGGGCATAAACCTGGCGGAAAGCAAGGTCCGCTTCCTGGGCCATGGCCTGGAGCTGGGGGTATCGGAAGACATGCTGGGCCGCGTTTTCGACGGCATGGGCAACCCCATAGACGGCGGGCCGGAAATACTGGCGGAGGCATACAGGGATATTAACGGCCTTCCCATGAATCCCGCCGCCAGGGCCTATCCGGCGGAGTTTATTCAGACCGGCATTTCCACAATAGACGGGCTGAACACCCTTGTCAGGGGGCAGAAGCTGCCCATTTTCTCCGGCTCCGGACTGCCCCACGCAGCCCTGGCTGCCCAGATTGCCAGGCAGGCAAGGGTGCTGGGCAGCGATTCCAACTTCGCCGTGGTGTTTGCCGCCATCGGCATCACCTTTGAGGAATCGGAATACTTTATCCAGGAATTCCGCCGTACCGGCGCCATAGACAGGGCAGTTATTTTTAGAAACCTGGCAAACGACCCGGCGGTGGAGCGTATCGCGACTCCCCGAATGGCTCTTACGGCCGCCGAATACCTGGCCTTTGAAAAAGACATGCACGTCCTGGTCATCCTGACGGACATCACAAACTACGCCGAGGCGCTGCGGGAGATTTCAGCCGCCAAAAAGGAGGTTCCGGGCCGCCGCGGCTATCCCGGATACCTCTACACCGACCTTGCCACCATGTACGAGAGGGCGGGGCGGCGAATTGGCAAGGCGGGTTCCATCACTCTGATACCCATCCTCACCATGCCCGAAGACGATATAACCCATCCCATAACCGACCTCACCGGATATATTACGGAGGGTCAGATTATCCTCAGCCGTGAGCTGCACAGAAAGGGCATCGTGCCCCCGGTGGACGTGCTGCCGTCTCTGTCCCGTCTTAAGGACAAGGGCATAGGCAAGGGCAAAACCCGCGAGGACCACGCCGGGCTGATGAACCAGTTATTTGCCGCATACGCTTCCGGAGTGGAAAGCAGGGAGCTTATGACCATTTTGGGCGAGTCCGCGCTGTCGGAAACGGATAAGCTCTACGCCAAGTTTGCCGACGAGTTTGAAAACCGCTACGTCAACCAGGGCAACGACAAGAACCGCAGCATTGAGGAAACCCTTGACCTGGGCTGGGAGCTTTTGAGCATACTGCCCAGAAGCGAGCTGAAGCGCGTCTCTCCGGAGCATATTGAAAAATATATGAAAAAGAATAATTAGCGGCTGCTTTGCCGCCTGGAAACACCCGCCAGAAAGGGGACGATAGACCATGGCCGTTACACCTACCAGAATGGTCCTAAAAAAACTGAAAAACAGGCTCAAGACCGCAGCCCGGGGCCACAAGCTCCTGAAGGATAAGCGGGACGAGCTCATGCGCCAGTTTTTGGAAGTTGTACGGAAGAATAAGGAGCTTCGCGCCCGGGTGGAGCAGGGTCTGACAGAAGCCTTCTCCGCCATGACCGTGGCCAGCGCCCTTATGTCCCGGGAGATGCTGGAGCAGGCCCTCTTATATCCCCGCCAGAGCGTGGAGCTCAGCATGAGCTTTAAAAACATAATGAGCGTAAAGGTGCCGGTCTATAATTTCAAAACCCAGGACACGGACCCGGGCGATATTTACCCTTACGGCTTTGCCCATACCTCGGGGGAACTGGACGACGCCCTGCACAAGCTGGCCCTGGTTTTTGAGGACATGCTGGAACTGGCTCAGGTGGAGAAGACCATGCAGCTTTTGGCCCAGGACATCGAAAAAACCCGGCGGCGCGTCAACGCCCTGGAATATGTGATGATTCCTGAGATGCAGGCCAATATTAAATATATTTCCATGAAACTGGAAGAAAACGACCTGGCCACCAAGGTGCGCCTTATGAAAGTCAAGGACATGGTTCTGGAAAAAGCCCACGAATTCAAATATACGTGAGATTCCAGGCTATCTATCCAAGCTGTATTTGTTTGCCTCCTTTGGGAATACTATTCCCAAAGGAGGCGATTTATTTGAAAGCTGTTATCATGGCCGGTGGTGAAGGAAAGCGTCTGAAGCAAATAAGCGGCGATTGCCCGAAGCCCATGATGCCTCTCCTTGGCCGTCCGGTTATGGAGCACATACTGGAGCTTTTAAAAGCTAACGGTATTACCCGGGTCTGCGTCACGCTTCGCTATAAGCCTGAACAGATTATGGACTACTTCAGGGACGGGTCAGACCTGAGAATGCACATAGAATACCGGGTGGAAGCCCATCCTTTGGGAACCGCCGGCGGCGTGAAAGCCTGCATGGACTTTGTGGGTCAGGAGGATTTTCTGGTTATCAGCGGCGATGCCGTCTGCGACTTTGACCTGCGCCATCTCATATACGAGCACCAACGGAGGAAACCCGACATTACTCTGGCCCTTTACCAAAACAGTACGCCCCTGCAATACGGCCTTGTCCTCACCGATCCCAGAGGCAGGGTGGTCAGCTTTATAGAAAAGCCCCCGTGGGAGCGGGTAGTAACGGATTTAGTGAATACTGGAATATATGTAGTGTCACCCCGGGCTATGGACATTGTACCCCAGGGGCAGTTTTTTGACTTTGCCAAGGACCTGTTCCCGCGGCTCATGGACAGTGGAGGAGAGCTTTTGGGGGTGCCCATGTCGGGCTATTGGTGCGACATTGGTACGCCCAGGGCCTATTACCAGTGCAATCTGGACGCCTTGGATGGCAAAGTGCGCCTGCAGGATGTGCCGCTGGAGGACCCGGAGCCCAAGATTTTCGAGAAACCGGCCCGGAAATCACTGGGGCCGGGCGCGCAGGTTCGGGAACTCCGCTGCCGGAACCGGGCGAGCCTTATGAGGATGATGTCGGAATACCTGGCGGAATTCGGCGCCGATTTTACGGACGGCCTCTGCCTGAATACGGAAAAGGGCAGGGTGCGTATTTCCCCAGCGGCCAACAAGTCCGCGATAATCATAGAGGCGGAAGCGGGGGACAGAAAAGCCTCGGCCCAGCTGCTGGCAGAGTATGAAAGCCTTGCCAGGGAATGTCAAAAGAATGAATAAATTTCACAAGGGCATGGTGAAAAGGCCAATGCCCTTGTATATTTATTCACATAATTTTTGAAAACCTGAATATTTTTTAAAAATTACTCTTGAATATTCATGAGAAGTGTATTATAATAACAATCGGAATTAATAATTGAATGGAGTGACAACAAAGTGAAAAAGCTTACGAAAATATTGGCCGCCCTTCTGGCAGTGGCAATGTTGTTTACATTGAGTGCCTGCGGCGGCTCCAAAAATGCAGGCAATAATTCATCCGGTGGGGACGCCAATTCCGGCGGCCAGGCAGCTTCCCCCAAGCTGAAGATACTTGACACCGAGTACGCCGTTGAGGAATACGCGATTTGCTTTACGAAGGACAACGAGGAGCTTCTCAACAAGGTTAACCAGGCGCTTTCCGAGCTGAAAGAGGAAGGCGTCGTTGGCAAAATCGTTGACAAGTACATCTCCGGCGTGGAGCACGACCTGGTTTTCCAGCAGGATGCGGAAGGCAAGCCCGAACTGATTATGGGCACCAACGCCGAGTTCCCTCCATACGAATTTTATGAAGGCGACAAAGTTGTGGGAATTGACGCTGAAATTGCCGCTGCCATAGCCGACAAGCTGGGCATGAAGCTTGTGATTGAGGATATGGCTTTCGACTCCATAATCGCTGCCGTACAGAGCGGCAAGGTGGATATGGGAATGGCCGGCATGACGGTTACCGAGGACCGCCTGCAGAGTGTGAACTTCAGCGATACTTACGCCACTGGAATCCAGGTTGTCATAGTGAGGGAAGACTCCCCCATCACCAGTGTTGACGACCTGTTCGCCGAGGGTGCCAATAACACAGTGGGTGTGCAGACCGGTACGACTGGAGACCTCTACGCCACCTGGGATATTGAGGATGCCGGACTTGGCAAGGTGGAGCGTTACAACAAGGGCGCCGATGCGGTCCAGGCCCTCGTATCCGGCAAGATCGACTGTGTTATAATTGACAACGAACCAGCAAAAGCTTTTGTTGAGGCATACAATAAGTAATAGCGATATAATCAGAAGCAACTGTAATGATACAGGGGCGGCGCAAACCGCCCCTGTATAATCTCATTTTGTTTATTCTTTGGCACCTCTCTGAAAGGACATTGCCGGCCGGAGGGACGCCTTCTTCAAGGAGTGAGTGGGCTCGATGACGGACTTAGCCTTATGGTTTGAAAAAATGAAAGACAATTTTATACTTAACTTTATTGCGGATAACCGCTGGAGGTATCTCTGGGAAGGCCTTAAAATCACGCTTAAGGTGACCTTCTTTGCTGTGCTTATCGGCATAGCTATAGGCGTAGTGGTTGCGGTAATTCGCTCCACCTACGACCAGACCGCCGAGACCGCGAGGAAGGGCTTTGGAAGGATGCTGCTGGGCCTTCTAAACGGGGTATGCAAATTATACCTTACTGTAATCCGGGGAACTCCGGTGGTTGTCCAGCTTATGATTACATACTATGTAATTTTTGTATCCTCCAACGATAAAGTTATGGTGGCTATATTGGCCTTTGGCATTAACTCCGGCGCCTATGTGGCGGAAATAGTCCGCAGCGGGATAATGTCCATAGACAGGGGGCAGTTCGAGGCCGGGCGCAGCTTGGGGTTCAATTATGTGCAGACCATGTGGAACATAATAATTCCCCAGGCTTTTAAAAATGTCCTGCCCGCACTGGCAAACGAGTTCATTGTCCTTTTAAAAGAGACGTCCGTTTCCGGTTTTATAGGCCTGCAGGACCTTACCAAGGGCGGAGACATTATCCGGAGCAGAACCTATTCGGCGTTCATGCCCCTTATAGGCGTGGCGATTATATATCTTGTCATGGTCATGTTCTTCTCATGGCTGGTAGGCAAGCTGGAGAGGAGGCTTAGAAGCGGTGACCGCTAACAAGCAGAATTCTGAAAGGGAAGTCCTTATACGGGTAGAGGGACTGGAAAAGTATTTTAAGGGCGGCGAAATAAAAGCCCTGGACGGCATTGACGCCGAGATTCGTAAAGGCGAGGTTGTGGTGGTCATCGGCCCTTCCGGCAGCGGGAAATCCACTTTCCTCCGCTGCCTGAACCTGCTAGAGATTCCCACCGGCGGAAAGGTCTATTTTGAGGGCACCGATATTACAGACCCGAAGACCAACATAAACGTTCACCGTCAGAAGATGGGCATGGTCTTTCAGCACTTCAACCTATTCCCCCATATGACCATACTGAAAAACATGACCATTGCCCCCATGAAGCTGCACAAGCTGTCAAAGGAGGAGGCGGAAAGCAAGGCCATGGCTCTTCTGGAAAGGGTGGGGCTGGCTGATAGGGCGAACGCCTATCCTTCACAGCTCTCCGGCGGCCAGAAGCAGCGCATCGCCATTGTCCGGGCCCTCTGCATGGATCCGGAGGTGATGCTCTTCGACGAGCCAACCAGCGCCCTTGACCCGGAAATGGTCGGGGAAGTGCTGGACGTCATGAAGCAGCTGGCAAGGGACGGCATGACCATGGTGGTGGTCACCCACGAGATGGGCTTCGCCCGTGAGGTGGGCGACAGGGTCATATTTATGGACTACGGAAAAATAGTGGAGGAAAACGTGCCCGAGCTGATTTTTACCAAGCCCGAAAGCGAGAGACTCAGAAACTTCCTTGCAAAGGTGCTGTAATTTACGCACTCCGGGGCCGCCCTGTGGGCGGCCCCGGAGCTTTAGTTTTCTGTTGTAAATGGTACAAGCCTTTGATATAATAATTTAAAAAACAGGGAGTGGGCTCGTTGAACAAAAAACTGCAGAAGTTTGTAGAGCCAAGTATGCGGCTGTACCTGACGTTTCTAATAATTTTTGCCGTGGCAACCTTTTTTATCGATGAAAGACTGGCCGCGGCGGAAGGCATAGTCATTCTTCTGCTGTTGATTTATTACCTTGTGAACAGTAGGCGGCGCCGCCGTGAACTTATTGAGTACATCGAATCCGTCACCTACAGCATGGAGTCGGCCAAAACCGACACTCTGATGAATTTCCCGCTGCCCATGGTGGTTTTCAAGCTTGACGACCACCAGATAGTTTGGGGAGATCAGGTTTTTTTTAATATTTGCGGGCGCGTGTCCCCGTCCTTCGAGGCTTACCTCACCGACCTGGTGCCGGGTTTTTCGGGCAAGTGGCTTCTGGAGGGTAAAAACCAGTATCCCGGCCTTTTGGAGATCGGCGGGCGCAAGTATCAGGTGCACGGCAATATCATACGTTCCGCCGACGATGAGTCGGTTCATAATTTTATGGGCGTGACCTACTGGCTGGACGTCACGGAATTTGACAACATCAAGCAGGAATATGCCAATTCCCGCCCCGTTGTGGGAATTATAGTACTGGACAACTATGACGAGCTGCTGAAAAACGTATCCGAGAGAAAGAAAATTGAGCTCCGCGGCGAGCTGGAGGATAAAATCGCCCAGTGGACCGAAGGCAAGCGGGGCCTCATGCGCAGATATGACAGGGACAGATACCTTTTCATTTTCGAGGAGCGGTATCTGCAGGAGATTATTGACAAAAAGTTCGAGCTGCTGGATACCGTCCGGGAGGTTGTGAGCCCCAGCGGTATCCACGCCACCGTAAGTATCGGCATAGGCAAGGACGGCGGCGGGTTTGAGGAGAATTTCCACTTTGCCTCTCTTGGCGTGGAGATGGCCCTCTCCCGGGGCGGGGACCAGGCCGTAATCAAAAACCGCCACAACTTCGAGTTTTACGGCGGAAGAGGCATGGAGGTGGAGACCCGCACCAAGGTCAAGTCCAGGGTCATGGCAAATGCGCTGAGCGAGCTTATCAGCGACGCTTCCCAAACCTTTATCATGGGCCACCGCTATGCTGATTTGGATACGATAGGGGCGGCGGTGGGCATCTGCTGCATTGCCAGAAAGCTGGGAAAGACTGCTAAAATAGTTATAGACCTGGAAAACAACGCCTGCAATGCCCTTATCAGCAGGCTCAAAAGGGAGCAGGAATACGAGAACTCCTTTATCTCGGCTCAGGACGCCATTTTAATGGCCAACAGCAGCAGCCTGCTGGTAGTGGTGGACACCAACAGACCGGAGCAGGTGGAGGACCAGAATCTTCTGCTAACCTGCAACCGGGTGGTGGTTATTGACCACCACAGGCGCGCCGCCAGCTATATTCAGAACGCGGCCCTTACTTTCCATGAGCCCTACGCCTCCTCGGTCTGCGAGCTTATTACGGAGCTCCTCCAGGAGCTGGTGGACCAGGCAGACATTCTCCGCTGCGAGGCCGAGGCGATACTGGCCGGCATAGTTATGGACACCAAGAACTTTACCATACGCACGGGCGAGCGCACTTTCGACGCGGCCGCCTTCCTCCGCCGGGCCGGAGCGGACACCGCCCAGGTGAAGAAGCTGCTGCAAAACGACCTGGAGCACACCGTGTCCAGGTATAAGATACTCCAAAGGACTAAGCTCTACAGGGACAGCATAGCCGTCGCCGTGCCGGAGACCCCCCAGGACAGGGTAATTGTTGCCCAGGCGGCGGACGATCTCCTCAATATTTCGGGGGTGGAGGCCTCCATAGTGGTATGCCCTACGGAAGACGGGGGCGTAATAATCTCAGCCCGTTCCATAGGGGACATTAACGTGCAGGTCCTCCTGGAAAAGCTGGGCGGAGGCGGAAACAGGTCAGCCGCCGGAGCGCAGCTTAAGGATATATCATTAAGGGACGCCGTAAACCGTCTTTTTGCGGCCATAGACAGCTATTTGGACGAATAAGGGGAAGGAGAAAAGCCATGAAGGT
Source organism: Oscillospiraceae bacterium (assembly GCA_050944015.1). Classification (GTDB taxonomy): domain Bacteria; phylum Bacillota; class Clostridia; order Oscillospirales; family Oscillospiraceae; genus DUOX01. The sequence goes on along the minus strand of JBMNQG010000044.1, from coordinate 4,159 downwards.
TATTTTATTGCAGGATGTTAAGGGCCAGGGCAAAAAGGGGGAAATCAAGGAAGTTTCCGACGGATACGCCAGAAACTATCTGCTGCCCCGGAAGCTGGCGGCGGAAGCTACTCCGGATAAGCTGAACGCCCTGAAGCAGCAGGAAAAGGCCAAGGCTGCCCAGGCCGCCAGGGAAAAGGCGCAGGCGGAGGAAACCGCCAAGAAACTTCAAAGCCTTGTGGTGATAATCCCCGCCAAGTCCGGCGGGTCTGGAAGGCTTTTCGGCTCCATCACATCCAAGGAAATATCGGAGGCTCTCTTAGCTCAGCATGAGATTAATATCGAGAAAAATAAGATTGTGCTTTCAGAGCCCATAAAGAACTACGGCACCTATGAGGTCAAATGCAAACTGGGACATGAGGTATCCGGCGTCATTAATGTCATTGTAACTGAAGAAAAATAGATTTCCCAAATGAGGTGATTCCATGGACGAATTACTGGGCAGGCATGTTCCATACAGCGCTGAGGCCGAGCAGGCTGTCATAGGCTCCATGCTGATAGACCCTCGGTGCATTTCCGAGGTTGTGGATAAATTAAAGCCGTCCGATTTTTATATACAGGCTAACAGGGAAATCTATGAAACCATCTTCATGATGTTCGGCTACGGCAAGACCATCGACCCGATAACAGTGCTGGATCAGATGCGGGTCCGGGGCGTGTACAGGGATAACTCTCAGGAGTATCTCCTGGAGCTCATGCAGGTGACGCCAACCGCGGCCAACGTGCTGAAATATGCCGAGATTGTCCGGGACCGCGCCCTTCTGCGAAACCTTGCCTCGGTGGCCGAAGACATACAGAATATGGTCTACGAGGGTACCGGCGAGGCGGATGTGATACTGGAGGCGGCGGAAAGGAAAATATACGCCCTGCGCCAGGGCCGCAACGTGGGCGGACTCATGCACATTTCCACGGTTTTGCAAAGCGTATACGACCAGATTTCCCAGGCGGCAGTCAGCGAAAACAAAATACCCGGACTGCCAACCGGCCTTACGGACCTTGACGAGACCATACTTGGCCTGAACAAGGGCGAGCTGATACTTATAGCGTCCCGACCGGGCATGGGCAAAACCAGCATTGCCCTCAATATTGCCCTTCATGTGGCCAAAACCACCAGCAAAACCGTCGCCATCTTCTCCCTGGAGATGGCGAGGGAACAGCTTGCCACCCGGCTGCTTGCGGGAGAGAGCATGGTGGACAGCCAAAAGCTCCTTACTGGGCGCTTGACCCAGGAGGAATGGCGGCGCATCGGCGCTGCCGCCACGGTGCTGAGCAGCACCGATATCAGGGTGGATGATAACCCGTCTCTGACGGTTGCGGATATGAACGCCCAGTGCAGAAGAATAGAAAACCTGGGGCTTGTGGTTATAGACTATCTCCAGTTGATACAGTCCGCCGGAAACGGGAAGACCTATTCCAATGAAAGCCGCACCCAAGTTGTCAGCGAAATGAGCCGCATGCTGAAAATTATGGCAAAGGAATTAAACGTGCCCGTGCTCTGCCTTTCCCAGCTTTCACGCGCCAACGAGTCCAGGCAGAACAAGCGCCCCGTTCTCTCGGATCTCAGGGAGTCCGGCGCCATTGAGCAGGACGCGGATATCGTTATTGGACTTTACAGAGATGGGTATTATAATACGGAGACGGAAAACCCGAATCTGGCGGAGGCAATAGTTTTGAAGAACCGCCACGGAAAGATATGCACCATAGAACTTATATGGCTGCCTGAATATACCACCTATGCCAATTTAGAGAAGCATCATACAGATGAAGATTACTGAGTTTGCCGAAAAATACGATATGTTTCCCAGGGAGGGCACTGTGCTGTGCGCCCTCTCCGGCGGCCGGGATTCCATGTGCCTCCTCCACATTCTGCTGGAGCTGGCGCCCGAATACGGCTTTTCGGTGGCCTGCGCCCATTACAACCACAGGCTGAGGGGCGGCGAATCCGACCGGGACGCCCGCTTTGTGAAGGAATACTGCGCCCGGCTGGGAATCCCCGTTTATGTGGGCAGCGGCGACGTAAATGCTTTTTCGCGGGAAAAGGGGCTCAGCGTGGAGGAGGCGGCAAGAGAACTTCGCTATGCATTCCTTGAGCAAACCGCCGACGAAATCGGCGCCACTAAAATTGCCACCGCCCATAACGCTGAGGACAACGCGGAGACTGTGCTTTTGAACCTTATCCGCGGGTCCGGGCTTTCCGGCCTGGGGGGCATCCCCCCCGTCCGTGGCAGAATAATCCGCCCGCTGCTTAAGACGACCAGGGCTGAAATTGAAAGCTACCTTGAGGAAAAGGGCATACCCCATGTGGAGGACAGCACCAACGCCAAGGACGACTATTCCAGAAACAGGCTGCGCCATGGGGTGCTGCCGGTGCTGCGCGAGCTGAACCCCGCTTTTGTGCAGAACGTCTCCCGTACCGCGGACCTCCTTCGGGAGGACGAGGAATTTATCGCCGGCCAGGCGCGGGATTTTATTCAAAAGAATTTGAGGAAAAAAGGGGAGAGCGCCGCCCTTCCAGCCGGACTTTTAGCGGAGCTTCCGAACCCGGTTTCCGCCCGGGTGTTTAAGCTGGTGGCCGGAAGTGGCCTGTCCGCCGTCCACATTGAGGCCCTGCGGCAGCTTTGCCGTTCCGAAGACCCCTCGGCTTCTTTGGATTTACCGGGGATGCGGGTTATAAGGGAATACGATAAGGTTGTTTTTTCGCCTCCCAAATGGGAGAAAATAAGGGAACGCGTCATTTCGCCGGGGGAAACTGTTGAAATTCCTGAGGCTGAATTGAAAATAAAGTGTGAATATTTCGAAAAATGTCCCGAAATTCATAATTCTTTAAACACTTTTTTCTTTAAATATGAGAGTATTTGTGGTAATCTTTCAATCAGGTCTCGCAGAAGCGGCGACAAAATAAGAATTATCGGCCGAAACTGCACAAAAAGCTTGAAAAAACTCTTTGCAGATGCGAAACTAACTCAAAGGGAAAGGGACTTGACGCCGGTTCTGGCGGACGAAAAGGGCGCCCTGGCAGTCTATGGCTTTGGCATGGACGAAAGATGCGCGGCCTTGCCCGGAGAAAGGGCTTTAAAAATAGAGATTATTAAGACAGGAGAGGGGCACTAGATGCTGAACGACATTAATTCCGTACTTTTGACGGAAGACCAGATTCAAAAAAGGATTGCCGAGCTGGGCGCCGAGATTACAAGGGATTTTGAGGGCAAAGACCCGCTGTTTGTAGGCGTTCTAAAGGGATGCTTTATGTTTATGGCGGATCTAATGCGCTGCGTAAATATCAGATGTTCCGTGGATTTTATGGCGGTATCCTCCTATGGCAACAGGTCCGTTACTTCCGGCGCCGTTGAGATAAACAAGGACCTCAGCGAGGATATCGAGAACAGGCATGTCATTGTGGTTGAGGATATTCTTGACAGTGGCCTTACGCTTAATTATCTGGTAAACTATCTGGGTGTGAGAAATCCCGCTTCCATAACTCTTGTTACGTTGCTGGATAAGCCTGCCCGCCGCCGTGTACCCATAAAGGTGGACTATGCCGGATTTGAGATACCCGACGCCTTCGTGGTTGGATACGGTCTGGACTATGCGGAAAGGTATAGGAATTTACCTTTTATTGGTATACTTAAACCAGAAATTTATAACGACTAAACCTGGTTGCATGACTTGCAACTATTAAAATCAATTAGGTTTGCCCCAAATTAAGGATGTGATTTTTGTTGAAGCATAACAGGAACAGGGCTCGGGACGTAGGCTTCTACGCCCTGATACTTGTCATATTACTTGCAACTGTCTTTTCCCTGACCTCTCAGAATGAGCCGGCAACCCTGCTTTATTCTGATGTTGTCGAGCTTTTCAAACAGGAAAAAGTGGAGTCCTTCAGGACGGAGGGAAACGCACTTATCCTGAATCTGAGGGAGCCCTGGGAGGGCAGTAAAACTCTTACCTACGAAATGTACGACTTCAACGTCTTTTATAACGATTTAAACGATCTTATTATGGACCAGAAGTCTCGTGGAATTATCTCGGAGTACGATTATGATGAAGGTTTTGTGATGCCCGTTTGGGTGTCTTTTGTGCCCTATTTGGGCGTAATCATCATCTTCGGAGTGCTTTGGTA
>JBMNQG010000043.1:0-16617 GCA_050944015.1 Oscillospiraceae bacterium | reverse complement strand
CTGGAAAAGGATATTGAAGACCTTGAAAATATATTAAAAAGCCGCCAAAGGGTTAAAACTATCATTAAGGACGAGCTCCGGCAGGTGATAAAAAAATATCCCGTCCCCCGCAAAACCGGCATAGTCCATGCGGATGAGGTGGAGGAGTACACCGAGGAAGAAGCAGCAGAGGATTACCCCGTCCATCTTTTCCTGTCCAGGGAGGGGTATTTTAAGAAGATTACCCCCACGTCCCTGCGCATGAGCGCCGAGCAGAAGTATAAGGAAAATGACGGCCTTCATCAGCATATGGAGGCCCAGAACAAAGATGAGCTGCTCATTTTTACGGACCGGCAGCAGGTATACAAGGCACGTATCTGGGAGTTTGAGGACACCAAGGCTTCGGCTTTGGGGATTTATCTGCCCTCTCGCCTGGACATGGACGAGGGCGAGAGCGTAATCGCAATAGTCAATCCCGGCGATTATTCAAAGGAAATACTGCTTTTCTATGAAAACGGCAAGGCTGCCAGGCTACCCCTGAGTGTTTACGCCACCAAAACCAACAGGCGGCGTCTGACAGGAGCCTACTCCGATAAGAGCCCCCTTAAATCCGTCATATTCCTGGATGGGGACATGGAGGTGGCGGTGCGTTCAACGGAGGGCAGGGCGCTTATCTTTAACACCGCACTGCTGGCTCCAAAAGCCAGCCGTACTGTTCAGGGTGTGGGGGTAATGAACCTGAAGAAAAAATACAAACTTGAAGAGGCAAAGCCGGTGGAGGAGACCCCCATAAAGAATCTGTCCCGTTACCGCGTCCGAAGTATTCCCGCGGCAGGGGCCCTGCTGAAAGAGGAGGACAGGGGCGAGGAGCAGATGGCTCTCCTTTAGTCCGGAACGCCGCCGGGGCCGCCGTAAAGGAGCGTAATTATGACCAGAGACAGGCTCTTGCAGCTTATATCAATATACGCGAAAATAATCATCGGCTCAGCCATATATGCCGCCGGATTCATTTTTTTCCTGTACCCCAACTCCATTGTAACGGGCGGCGTTACGGGCGTTGCCATGATAGTAAACTACCTGACCCGCCTGCCCGTTGGCCTTCTGGTCATTATACTCAATATACCCCTGTTCGCCCTGGCGTGGAAAAAATTTGGAACAGCCTTTATGTTATCGTCGTTAGTGGGAATGGTGGCATCCTCAATCCTGATGGACGTATTTGGAATTCTGTCCTTGGCAATTACCTCCGACTCTCTGCTGGCTTCCGTATATGGCGGGTTCGTTACGGGAGTGGGGCTTGGTTTGGTGCTTTCCGCCAATGCCTCTACCGGCGGAGTTGATATCGTGGCAAAGCTATTAAGGCGGAGGTATCAGTATATAAACTTCGGCACGCTTATTCTGCTGCTGGACGCCGTAATAATCGCCGTATTTGCCGTCATCAGCAGAAAATATGACAGCGCCATGTTTGCCATCATTTCCATGTTTATAGCCTCGAAGGTCATAGATTTTGTACTTTACGGCGCCGCAAGCTGCAAAGTATGCTATATTATTACCGACGAGAGCATGGCTGTCAGGGACGCGATAACCAGGCATTTGGACCGGGGCGTCACCTTCCTTAGAGGGGAAGGGGGCTATTCCGGCAGGGAGAAGCAGGTAATTCTGTGCGTAATAAAGTACCAGCAGATTGTGGATTTAAAAAGGCTGGTGCGGGAAATAGATGAAAACGCCTTTATAATTATCAGCGAGTCGAGAGAGGTTTTCGGCAACGGCTTTTTGAGCATACATTCCAACGATTGAGAGGTAATGATTATGAATATTGAAAGGACAATAAACAATCTTAAAAAGCGCGGCTTTGAGGTTACCCGCTTTCAAACCCGGCAGGAGGCCGCGGACTACCTGGCGGAGAGCATAAAAGGCACCACCGTGGGAATAGGAGGCAGCGTAACGGTAGAGCAGCTGGGCATCTACGACAGGCTGTGCGAGAACAACGCCGTGTACTGGCACTGGGGAGGCACGAATCCCGAAGTTATTAGGTTAGCTACCAGCGCCAGGGTGTATATCACCAGCGCCAACGCGGTGGCGAAAACCGGGGAGATAATAAACATTGACGGCCGGGGCAACAGGGTGGCGGCCACACTCTATGACAAGGACGCCGTTTACATAGTTATTGGAACGAACAAAATCGCGGAAAACTTTGATGCCGCCCTGTGGCGGGCCAGGAACATCGCCGGACCGCAAAACGCCAAGAGGCTGAATAAGAAGACGCCCTGCGCCGTGAAGGCCGACAAGTGCTATGACTGCAATTCGCCGGAGCGGATTTGCAGGGGCCTTGTGGTGCTGTGGGGCAAAATGCTTGACATACCTAAAGTTGAGGTCGTCATTATAGAAGAGAACCTGGGATTATAGGGTTTCGGAACAATAGTTATCGAGCTTTGCGATTTTTGCTAAGGGAGGCACGGCATGATAAAGAGACTTACCGCCATGGTATTGATTCTGGCGCTGATGCTTGTCAGCGCCGGCTGTGCTTCCATGTTGGAAAAGGAATACCTTGTCATAAACAGGTATGAAGATAACAGGCAGGATGACGCAGAGAACTCTCAGGAGGGAATAAGCGACTATTTCTCCATGAAAAGGGAAATTGCCGCCCTGGTGGCGGGCCATGAAGAGCATGGCCAGCTTAAATTCAACAATTACAGCGGCAGCATAAGCGACGACCTGTCCAAAGCCTGCTGGGAGGTCAAGGCTGCCACCGCCTTGGGTGCATACAGCATTGACTACATATCCTATGATTTGAGCCAGATAATATCCTATTATGAGGCGGATATTTACATTACCTACAAGCGCAGCCGAGACGAGGTGGAGGCCATTGTAGGCGTAAACAGCAACAGCCAGGCCATGGAATGCCTTGAAGATGCAATGGCTGCATATAAGAGATATTTGTGCATCAAGATGAACACCATCATAACCGACGCCGATACAATGAAGGAGTATGTCCAGGAGATTTATTATAAAAATCCGCTTAAATTCACGATATTGCCCGAAGTCCAGATAAACACTTATCCCGACAGCGGGATGGAAAAAATCTTTGAGTTCAGCTTCGACTACGGATTTAATCCCAAAAAGCTGGCGGGCATGAAAGACAGTCTTATTGCTGCGGCGTCGGATTATGCCGCCGGGATAAGAGGAGATTCTCCCGCCAATAAGGTGATAGAAATAAGCTCTCTGCTGGCGGAGGAGTGCCAGTATGACCCCGACCTTTCAAGCAACAAAAATACGAAGTCCCAGAATGGAAGGAATCTTGGCACTACGGCTTATGGGGCTCTTATTCAAAAAACGGCGGACAGCGAGGGAATGGCCATGGCTTTTCTTGCCCTTTGCATGGTTGAGGGCATAGATTGCAGGGTGGTCCGCGGCCGCATGGACAATATTGAGCATGTGTGGAACATGGTCAAACTTGGGGACAGCTACTATCATGTGGACGTGTCCCAGGTAAAATCCAGGGGGATGGGCGAGTCTATCCTACTGAACGATGAAAAGATTTTTGGCCATTACTGGTGGGATAAAACGGCATACCCCGCCTGCGATGGGAGCTTGAATTACTACGATTTAGTGGCGGCGCAGCATTAAGCGGCGCCCGCCGGCCATTATCCGCTGTGCTGGTCCGGCGATAAATGATTTGCGCTTTTTCTATCATTGGGTATTGACAGCTTAGATTAATTTGATTATAATACCTCTTGCGTTTTAAAACGATGCGGGCGTAGCTCATCTGGTAGAGCGCCACCTTGCCAAGGTGGAGGTAGCGAGTTCGAGCCTCGTCGCCCGCTCCATAATAGCAAGCAGGTTGCGCACTTCACTTTTGTGAAGTGCGCTTTTTTATTTACTGCTGAAAAATAATCAAGACCGGTGGTTTCAGCTGCCGGTCTTGGATGTTTTCAATTTAAAGGTTGCCAGTAGCGTACATAATGGCGGAGAGGGCCACCACCGGGGCCGTTTCGCAGCGGAGGATACGCTCGCCCATGGAACACAGCTTAATTCCTGCAGCAGCGGCAATGTCTGCCTCGTACTGTTCAAACCCCCCCTCCGGCCCGGTTATGACGGATATGGTTTTTATCTCGCCTGCGTCCTCCAGCGCCTGGCGAAGGCTTATGCGCTGCCCGGTTTCGTACATAAAAAGGAGAAGGTCGGATTTTACCGCCCTGTCCAGAGCCTCCACATAGCTGCCCAGCGCGGATACCCTGGGAATAATGCCCCTTCCCGACTGCTTGGCCGCCTCCTCGGCAATCCGCTGCCAGCGGATGAGTTTTTTTCCCAGTCCTTTGCCGTCCGGCCGGGAAACGCAGCGTTCGCTGATGAAAAAGATTATTTCCGAAGCACCGACCTCGGTGCACTTCTGCACCAGATAATCCGCCCGCTCTCCCTTGGGCAGGCCCGCAAGCACCGTGCACTTTACCGTCGGCTCGGCAGGGCACGGGCGGGTTTCCAGTATTTCTGCTTCTACGTGGCCGTCGCCGAGCTTAGTAATGCGGCAGTGATGGTCGGTGCCGTTGCCGTCGCAGATTACCAGTCTTTCGCCCAGCTTCATTCTCAGAACCTTGACATGCTGGGCATCGCTGCCTGTGAGCAGGGCTGCACCGTTGCCGATATTGCTGGCCGCTACAAAGAATCTGGACATATGAGCGCCTCCTTCAGGATTTGGTTAAATGATTATCTCATATTTCCTTTTTCGGTGCAAGATGTGAACGGGGATTGAGCCTCCGGCATATTTTAATATACAGGAGGTTATTGTATGGATGAAAAGTATGATTTCTTAAGAGGATTGGAAAATTTCGAAAAGGTTTGGCAGAGGGTGACCGGCGAAAAAGCGGCTTCTCAGCAAGAGCCGGGGGAGAAGCCCTGTCCCCAGCGTAAATGCTCCGATGTTGAAAGGCTGCGGCTTTTTATGGACGGGGAGAACAAGGCAATTGCCTTTTATTCGGACTTGGCGAGAAAGTGCAGGGGCTGGACTCGCGAGATGTTGATGAACATCCTGGTGGATGAACGCTCCCATTTGAAAAAGCTGCAGCTGGAATATTTCCTCCTGACCGGCGACAGCTACGCTCCGCCGAAGGTTCGTCCAAGTGTGTCTGGAATACTTAGCTCCCTGCGCCTGGCTTATCTGGATGAGCGAAAAGCAAACAAGGGCTATATGGAGGCCGCAAAGGAGACTGAAAACCAGGACTTGGCGGCGCTTTTCAACGAAATTGCTGCCGATGAGGCGAAGCATGAGGAAAAGCTTCGCTGTATGATAGAGCAGTCACTAAGCGAATAGGAGACTGTAAAACAGTATAGAATTGAAATTGTATTCATAAAGATTCTTCGTTCAATTCTCAATATATCTCTATGGATATGTGTTGAGGATTAAACAAGAAGAGTCTTTTCTCTTTTATGCACCGTTTGGGGCACTATTAAACATCGGGGCATCCGGGGATGTCAGTTGACGATATCAAATAGTCGTGATAAAATAATTAATTAATCGGGTTTAAAAAGGAGCGGATATCTTAAATGGACGAGGGCAGTTGGTTGTCCTGGTTTGTTATTATACTACTTTTAGGGTGCGCTGTATATTTTGCCATGACTGAAACCGCTTTTGCCTCAGTCAGCAAAATCAGAATCAAAATGCACCTGGACAGGGGCGACCGCCGTGCCAAACGTGCGATGCACGTTCTCAACAATTTTGACCGCGCCATTACCACAATACTGATAGGCACCAATATTGTCCACCTGGTTATCGCCGCCCTGGCTACCGTGATGGCAACTAGGACTTGGGGCCTGTCTGTCGTGGCTGTCAGCACTGTAATCACAACCATTATTGTGTTTTTTGTAGGCGAAATGCTGCCCAAAAGCATAGGGAAGAAATACAGCGAGCGGATTGCCTTGGCAACCGCGTCCTCGCTGTGCTTTTTAATGCGCATTTTTGCCCCATTAGCCTGCGTGCTTTCCGCTATCGGGTGCGCCGTGTCAAAGCTGTTTCCAGGTGACCCGGACGTTACGGTTACCGAAGGCGAATTGTATGACATCATTGAGAACATGAAGGATGAAGGGGAGTTAGACTCCGAAAAGGGCGAGCTGGTTCATTCGGCTCTAATGTTTGGGGACGTCACCGTAGAAAGCGTGCTTACAGCCAGGGTGGACATTGCAGCAATCGATGTGGAGGACAGCCCCGAAGAAATCATTGAATTCATAAAAAAACAGAAACACAGCCGGCTGCCAGTGTATCGAGACAGTATCGACAACATCATAGGCATACTGCAGATCAGAAGGTACATAAAGGCCTATCTGAAGCAAGGGAAGGACGCAGACCTTTTATCTCTGCTTGATGACGCCTATTTTGTACCCCAGAGCGCCAAAATTGACGAGCTGCTGTCCGAAATGAGCAAGAAAAAGCTCAACATGGTTGTCGTGACGGACAACTACGGCGGCACCTTGGGCATAGTCACGGTGGAAGACATCCTGGAGGAGCTTGTGGGCGAAATCTGGGATGAAGACGACGAGGTTGTGGAAAGCTTTGTCAGGCTGGAAGACGGCAGCTTTGAGATTGACGCTGGCATGCCCATCGAGGAAGCCTTTGAGCTCATGGGCTTTGAGGACCCTCAGCTTGTGGACTTCAAGCACAAGCTCATGGGCAAGTGGGCGTACGAGCAGTTTGACCTTATACCCAACGAGGGCAGCAGCTTTGTCTATAACGGCCTGCTGGTGACCGTATCCAGCATGGCTCAAAACAGGATACTCAAGCTAAATGCCCGCATTTTGCCCCCGGAAAACCTGGAAGGGGGTGAGGCGTAGTGGTGCCCGTCTGGTACTTTGTAGCCATATTCGCCTGCGTCTGTCTGTCAGGCTTTTTCTCCGCGTCGGAAATGGCCTATTCTTCTGCAAACCGCCTGAGGATTGAAAACGCCGCTGAGTCGGGCTCGCATCTTGCCAGGGCGGCCTGCGCGGTGCTGAACAGATATGACAACGCTCTGTCCGCCATTCTTATAGGCAATAACCTTGTGAATATCACCGCATCCTCTCTGGCTTCAGTCGTTGCTATCCTTATCGGCGGCGAGAAGTATACTGCCCTGGCCACAGCCATTATCACGTTGCTTATCATTATTTTTGGCGAGTCTGTGCCCAAAATAGTGGCTAAGAAAAACGCCAACAAGCTGGCTCTCAGGTTCGCCTACATTATACGCACCCTGACCTTGCTGCTAAAGCCGGTGGTGGCCGTGGTGGTTGGGCTGGTGGGCCTTATAACCGCCCCGTTGAAGGGAGAGGAAATTGAGGACGAGGAGGAGGCGGCCGTTGAGGAGCTCCAGTCCATAATTGAGACCGTGGAAGACGAGGGCGTAATTGACGAGGACCGGTCCGAACTTTTGCAGGCTGCCCTGCACTTCTCCAATATATCCGCCAGCGAGGTCATGACCGCAAGGGTGGATATGAGGGCCATCGATATTGAGGACGACTGGGAGGATATACTGGAGACCATAAACGGTTCCCACTATTCCCGGCTGCCGGTTTACGAGGAAAGTATCGACAACATAATAGGAGTCCTGTACGTGAACCACTTTTACAAGGCGCTGCTGGACAATGAAGTGGTGGACATTCGCAGCCTCCTGATGGAACCCTGCTATGTCTATAAAACCATGAAGCTGCCGGGGGTATTGAATGAGCTCCGCAAGTGCAAAATGCACCTCGCCATAGTTACCGACGAATACGGAGGGGCCATGGGCGTTATCACCATGGAGGACGTAATGGAACAGATTGTCGGCGAAATATGGGACGAGAGCGACGAAATCTCCGCCGATGTTATCGAGCGGGGAGAGGGCCTGTACGAGATAGACGGAGACATGAGCATATCGGAATTTTTGGAGCTTCTCGAGTGGGACGAGGACAGTTTTGAATCGGAGAGCTCCACCGTGGGAGGCTGGACCATAGAAATGTTCGGCGCCTTTCCGGAACCAAGCCAGAGCTTCACCTATGAAAACATCACCGTTACCGTTCTAAGCATGGATAATCTCCGGGTTGAAAAGGTGCTTGTGGAAGTGCATCCCGTTGTGGATGAAGAAGATTAAATTAAACTAATAAATAATAAGGAATTGGCGCAGCTGCTTGCTCAGCTGCGTCAATTTTTTTGCCTATTAAGTTCAAAAGCGTGGCGTTTGGTTGCATGTGCGGTGCGTTTTTGCTTTGGAGATTTCGTGCCGTAAAGCTTGACTTTATTCTTAGTTGGTATACAGTTTTTGTAAGTGTGGAAATGACGATTTAAGAAGAGAGGTGTTGCGGTATGGAGAAAACCGTGAAGATTGTAAACAAAAGCGAAGATGCAAAAATGCTCTATCAGAGTACCTGGCTGATTGAAAAAACCGTCGTCTTCCGGGAACTTGTCATATGCGAGCGGGCAGTGGTGCTGGCGCCTGAAGGCAAATCCGTGACGCTTATAGTAGACGGAATAGTAAAGGATATAAAGCCCGGCAAATATACGGGAAGGGTGGTGCTTTTCGTTTCCGACTGCTATGTTACCAGGCCCGCGGGGCTCATGTTTTTCAATGATATATCCTGCAAGCTCTCCACCGCCGTATGCGTTGAGGATGGGAAACTGTCGGAAGAAAAGTGCATTCGGGAGGCCGTTTGGGGCGGCAGCGTGACCGAGAAGAAGTCGGAGGGCGTTTATATAGGCGCTCAAGCCGAGGCTTTCAACGGCATCCTGGTGGACAACTCGGAATTTGAGGTGAAGAATGTCCGCATAGATTTTGAAGGTTTCGGCGGAAACGATTTTGCCGGCGTGGGCACGGCAGTCACAGTGCTGGGAGACAGCAAGGTTACAATTGAAGACAGCGAATTCAATCTGTCCGGCGTGACCCGCTGTGCCATACATGCCGGCGGCAACAGCCTTGTGACCGTTAAAAACTGCGACATTCAAAATATCAGTCCCGATACCCACTGGCTTGGACGCTTCAGCTGGCAGATAGGGCTGAGAGGGTCGAACCGCCTTTGCCAGCTGACCGACAATGCCCGGGTAGTATACGAAAACTGCCGGATGAAGACCAACGGCTGGGGCATAAGCTCCATTGACGGCAGCGACGAATTTGTCAGCATGACAATTACGAACTGCCATCTGACCCTATCCGGCCCCCGCGCCCATGGCTACGGAGCCTTTTGCATAGGCCCCAACGAGGTAATAATCGACAATTCCGTGGTGGACGTTTACGGCTACCCGGTGCTGCTCATGGGCATGGAGGGGAAAGGCCGGGTCAGCGTTATCAACGGCAGTGTAATCAAGGGACGCAGGTTCGGCGCGATGGCGGTGTCCGACGACAACAGCGTGTTTACTATCCGGGATTCCACGTTTGACACCGGGCGGGCAAATATCGTAGTCAAGGGCTCCGCTACGGTCATAGACATTGACAACTGCGCAATGAAGTCTAAGGAAGGCGTGCTGCTCCAGCTTATGGATACAGAGGAGAGCGGCATGGATGTCGTGAAGTATTACGTGCCGGTGGGCGTGCAGGATACGCCGATAGAAGGCAGAGACCTGTCGGCTGTTTCGGAAAAGGACGACGTGATACTGAACCTTTCAAATATGAGCGTAGAGGGGAATATATTCAACTCCACCAGCAATATCAGGGCGTACCGGAAGTCCGAGCGGGCCGGCATGGGCAGGTTCCACGACACGGTTATAGGCCCCGTAGGATACAGCGGGCCCTCCGGAGACGGGGAGAACCCCGGTTTTTCGGGCCACGACCCGGAGGTGCTGCGGGGACCCAAGAACCTAGGGGTAAACCTGAAAAACGCAAGCGTTACAGGCGTCATCAGCGCAGCTTCCCAGTCCTACCGGGAGGGGGTCACGGAGATAACCCCCGATAACTGGCAGGAACTGACCAATGTCACCCAGAAGGCAGCCGAACCCGTCAACAACGGCGTGGTGGTGACTCTGGACGGAAGCAGCAAATGGATTGTGGCTGGCACCTCCTACATCACAGGCCTGCACATTGAGGAAGGGGCCAGCCTTGCGGCTGCGGAGGGCAAAACGCTTTCGATGACCGTTGACGGCATTGAAACGCCAATCGCCCCCGGAAAATATACAGGAAAAATCGTTCTTACCTTATCCTGAAATACGCTACGCCGTTTAATTGCAGGCGGGGTACGAATAGTTAAGACTTGGTTTGAATAGTAATCAGACATAGAGCAGGCGATTGATAAGCATATACCGTATTCACGTTTTTCTTCCGGAATTGCTGGTTGAAATATTATCCAAACAACAAGAATTGTGAGGAGGAGTAATTTATAAAAAAACTGAATCGATTATCAGTGCTTATTCTACGATTGCTATGTTAATTGCCTTGGCGGCCTGCGGTTCCGGCAATGCCGGAAAAAACAAATCAGACAAGTCTGTGACTGTCGGAATTGTTACCAATTACTATTATTTTAAGGCATGGTGCTTTAACGAAAGAATTAAATCTGTCAATATCAACAACATCGGTTATGAATGCCTTGGTGATATAACATTCAACTAATTGATCTTTATCAATAACTCTATAGAGTTCATGAGATAGCAAACGGTTCGGTGCATACCGGGCCGCTTGCTATTAAATGTAACTGAAAGGGAGATGAAGAAATGAGCACCTGGAGGGGATAGTCATACATTCCGGTCACGGATTTTTGTTTTCACAATGGATTTCACGCCGGTTTAACAAGCGCACTGACAAATACGGGGGCAGTATGGAGAACCGCGCTCGTTTTCCCATAATGTGCCTAAAACGTATCCGAGAGGCAGTGGGCGATGATTTTTTGATTGAGATGAGGTTTTCCGCTGAGGAGGATATATCCCCAATCACGTCAAAGCAATTTATTAAAGATGTTGTTACGATTGACGAAACAGTGGAATTTTTTAAGGAACTTGATAAATATCCGGGGCTTCTGGACATTGCCCATATTACCGGAGGCTTGCACACCGTCCCGATTTATAACACGAGAGTGGTGGCCAATTCATTTTTCCCAATGGGGGTAAATATCAGGGGAGCCGCCGCCGTTAAGGCCGCGGTAAAAAATATCAAGGTGGGAGTTGTGGGATCCCTTTCTGATCCAGACCTGTGTGAGGAGATAATAGCAACGGGCAAAGCAGACTTTGTAATATTGTGCAGACAGCTCCTGATGGCCGACCCGGAATTCCCTAATAAGGCCAAAGACGGCAGAGACGAGTTAATCGACAATTGCCTTAGGTGTACAATATGCCATAACAACGACCACTGCGCAGTTAATCCGGCGAACATTTTGATGGGTCAAGATGATCCCCTATACATCAAAAAGAGTAAGGCCCCCAAAAAAGTAATTATAGTAGGCGGCGGCATAGCCGGCATGAAGGCGGCGGAGTATGCGAACCAGGCAGGGCATAAGGTTGTTTTGTTTGAAAAAAGCGACCGGCTGGGCGGTATTCTCCGGTATGCGGACAACGATCCCTTTAAAAGCGATATTCGGCGTTTCAGGGACAGCATGATTAAACGCCTTGAGTCGATGGATAATGTGGATATTCGTCTCAAGACGGAGGCAACGCCGGAACTTGTAAAAGCTGAGGCACCCGATGCGGTGCTTGTGGCCACGGGTGGCAAGCCTTTAGCGCTGCAGGTTCCCGGAGGGGATAAGGAAAATGTCCTGGACGCTGTGACGGCGTATCTCGAGCCGGAACGCGTGGGCCAAAGAATCGCCGTTGTGGGCGGAGGTCTGACAGGCTGCGAAGCGGCAATATTCTGGGCGCACCACGGTAAAAAGGTGACACTTATCAGCCGTTCCAAGGAGCTCATGCGCAAAGTAGCACCCCGCCGCCCCGCCGATGGCAGCGTAGATACACATTTAGTTTGGTTACATACACTGCCGATAGATATTTTTAAAGGTTTCGCATGTAAAAGAATTACACAAGACGGCCTCTATGCAATAGGGGACGAAGGTGAAGTTTTCATTGCGGTTGATACAGTGATAAACGCTACGGGTATGACACACGATGACGAAGGGGCCTCTGCCTTTAATGGAACTGCGGACTTTGTCCGCGCAATCGGTGACTGCGTAAACGCCGCCTTGATAGGAGATGCTGTTTTGGCGGCGCGCCGTGCTGTGATTGATATGGGATAGCACATGAAAAAGTTTTTAAGAAAGTCACTCCAGACCCCGCTCACATATCTGATAAGCAAATCTTTAGATAAACCGTTATTATACCCAGATTAAAAGATTGAGGAAGAAAAGCGATGAATCAATATTATCCAAAACTTTTTGAGCCGATCACCATAAAAGGAGTAAAGTTTAAAAACAGAATCTGGTCTGCGCCTAACATGATGTGCCATATGGACGCCGCCGGATTCCCAACGGAGTACATGATAGCCTATTATGCCGAGAAGGCCAAGGGTGGAGCCGCGGTTGTCACCCTTGGGGATACTCCGGTGGACCGGGAACATGCCGCCACAAATCCCCGGAGCTTCAATCTCAGCTATGAAAGCCTGCCCTTTTTGTCCGAAATTGCCATGGCAATACATGAATACGGCGCCAAGGCTTCACATGAGCTGAACCACGGGGGCATGGTGGCCGTGCCAGAGGCCAACAACGGCAACGAGCCCATCGGCCCGGTGGATATGATCAGGGAAGACGGAGTGCGCGTGCGGGCCATGACCGAAGAAGACATGAATATTGTTGCAGACCGGTTTGCCGAGGCCGCGTGGCTCCTTAAAACCGCAGGGTACGACATGTGCCTAATACATGGAGGGCACGGCTGGCTGCTGGGGCAGTTCCTGTCGCCCCTGTACAATAGGCGCACGGACGAGTACGGCGGAAGTTTGGAAAACCGGGCAAGGTTTCCCATCATGGTCATAGACCGGGTGAGGCAGAAGGTGGGCCCCGATTTTCTGATAGAATACCGCTTCAGCTGCAGCGAGGAGATTGAAGGAGGCCTGACGAAGGAAGAGGGCATTGCCTTTGCAAAAATGATTGACGACAAGGTGGACATCCTTCATGTGTCCTGCGGGCTGGATATTGAAGACGCGCAGGCGGTACGCCTTCATCCCACCATGTTTTCGCCTCATGGCGTAAACGTTCATTACGCCCAGGGCGTAAAAGCCGCCGGCGTTAAGTCCCCGGTAATTGCGGTGGGCGCCATAAGCGACCCTGAAATGGCGGAAGAAATACTGGAATCTGGCAAGGCCGACATCGTCGCCATGGCCAGGGCCCTTATTGCAGACCCTGAGTTTCCGGAGAAGGCCAGAACGGGAAGGGCAAAGGAAATTCGCCCCTGCCTGCGCTGCCTGGATTGCCTGACCGGGATGCACACCGGGCAGCATTTCCAGTGCTCGGTAAATCCCCGGACCGGCCGGGAATTCAGGTACAGAAACTACATACAGCCTTCCCGTGAAAAAAAGAGGGTTCTGGTGGTGGGCGGAGGCCCCGGCGGCATGATGGCGGCAATGACGGCGGCGGAGCGGGGCCATGAGGTGACGCTGGCGGAAAAAAACGGTTCCCTTGGCGGGCTCTTGAAGTTCACCGACCATGATGACTTGAAAATCGACTTGAGGCGTCTGAAAGCCTGGATGATACATATGACCTATAAGTCGGGTGCGACGGTGCTGCTTAACACCCAGGTGACGCCTGAGTTTGCCAAAACGGGCGGATATGACGCCATCATAGTAGCTGCGGGCTCGTCTCCGCTTGTTCCTCTGATACCTGGTCTAACAGATCCCAAAGTGGTTCATGCCCTGCAAATATATGACTCTACTGAAAAACTGGGCAAGAATATTGCCTTACTTGGGGGCGGCCTTGTGGGCTGCGAAACCGCACTGTACCTGGCGGGGCGAGGCCACAGTGTCACCATCGTGGAGATGATGGATCAGCTGGCGCCGGAGGCAAATTGGATGCACAGGGAGGGAATGATGCAGGCCTTCGCCGGGGCGGACATCACTCAGAAAACCGGACTTAAGGTATGCAGGGTGGAGCCCGACCGGGTGACCGCTGTGGACAGGGACGGAGGCCAGCACCTGATAGAATGCGACAGCGTGGTATATGCCTTTGGAATGCGCGGAAACGCCGAGGTATACGACGCCCTGCAGGACTGCGCTCCGATCGTCGTCGCTGTGGGAGACTGCGTAAAGGCCCGAAAAACCACTCAAGCCATACAAGAGGGCTTTTGGGCCGCCGTGAATCTGGCCTAGCAAGGAACTTTTCGCCAAGATAGCTAAAAAGCCCGTCTGAACGGCTGCTGTCCAGACGGGCTTGCATCTTTTTTGCTTACGATTTACGGGACAAGAAACTTTTCAAATACTCTATAAAGCCATATACATTTTCGTTTTCGTTGTTTGTGCGTATGCAGCAGTAAATATACGTGTCGGAATTTAAGGGTTCGCTGCCAAGGCCTTCAATGTCGTTCATGTAGCCGAAACGCCGGTCGGAGATGGCCAGGTATTTCAGCTTTTGCATGCACAGGCGCATGGAAGCGAGGTTGGGCACATACCTGACTTTTGTCAGAGGGATTTCAAGCCCCATGATTTCCTGCTTACTGAAAAAAATGGTTTCAATATAGTCCCTATCCCAGCCGGGGACGATAAGGTAGGTAAACTTTTTACGCTGCTGGCGCTGTTCCTCCGGCAGGTGCGTGCCCACTACGGAGGCGGGGCCCAAAATACAAAGGGATTCTTTACAGACGGGTATGGCCTCAATGCTGCGGCTGACGGGCAAATGGGCCTCGGAAAACAGAGCGACATCAAGCTCTTCGTTCATCAGGTGTTCCATTAGATGTTCGTTCTGGTATATGCGGAGGGAATAGCGAATGCTGCCGTTCTTCCGGCGAAAACCTTCTATTGCGTCGAATATGTCGCCATAGGGGTTTATCCACTCGGAGCAGCCTATTCTCAGGGTGGAGTTGAGGTTTTTGTAGTAACCGTCTATTTTTTCCTGAACCGCCGAAAGGTTGTACCAGCAGTTTTCAAAAAGCGCAAAATAGTAGCTGCCGGGTTTCGTTAGGCGGACGCCCGCGCCTTCACGTTCCAGAAGGGGAACGTGCAGTTCCTTTTCCAGCATGGAAACGTACTTGCTTACCGTCTGCTGGGTAAAATAAAGGTTTGAGGCTGCTTTGGTAAAGCTCCCGCATTTTGCGGTTTCCAGGAAGCACCTTATCATCGTGCTATTCATCGGAAACGCCCACCCTTTCAATGAATTCCAGCACGTGCTCCTCGTTGTGGGGAGGCCGCCACACGAATACAACGGGCATTAAAGCCTCCTCAAAACCTTCTATTTGCTCCAAGTGAAGCCATCTTCCCAACTGGCTGCGGGGGATCGCCTCGGATAAAGCGAAGGTAAATCCGTTTTCCATGGCGACTTCCGAAATGACGGAATCAAAGTTGGGGATAAATTCCGGATGTTCAGCCTGGCAGCCGTAGAGGGCGCACAGTTTCCTGTACAGCCGGTTAATCTGTTCGTTCAGCGGATTCCTGTGGTCGCAGATAAGAAGCCTTTCGGACATAAGCCTCGGCCAGTCTATTGCACCGTCGGGGCTTATAAAACTTTTGGAACAGACCAGCTGCAGGGGTTCGGTCCCGGTCAGAGGCGTTATGAATACATCCGGCATGTTGTTATTGGATTCAAAAGGAAGCCTGGCGGGGATAATCAATATGTCGGCCTTGCGGTTGTCAAGAAGCTGAAACAGGAATTCCTCGGAACCTGTATATAACTCGATAGTCATGCCCGGGTGCGTGGTTTCCATCTGCTCTATGGCCTTTTTTACCCTCCGGGGCAGGCCCAGCCAGTCTGCAAAGGCTACCCGTATATGAGGATGGCGCAGGTTTTGAACGTCATAAAAATAATTGTTCGCCCATTCAAGCCTGCCGTCCATGTCTTTGAGCCAATCGAGGAAATATTCCCCGGCCTTGGTCAGGCAGAGGGTTTGGTTGTTTCGAATGAACAGCTTGTAGCCCAGCTCGTCTTCCAGCCGCTGAATGTTCCTGCTGACCGCCTGGTGGGTGATGAACAGGTGCTTGGCGGTTGCCGAGAAACTTTTGGTCTTTATGCATGACATAAAGCAGGCAATATTGATATTGTTCATAAAAACACCTCTTGTATTACCCGCAAGCCTTACAATTTATTACATTTAATATACCGGATTGATTGGACTGCGTCAACTTAAGCCCGCAGGTTTTGGCATAAGCATATAAAGAAAAATCGGCATTGTCGGTAATTCAACCGAACTGTGCCGATATTTTTCCTCGCTTATAAATGCTCCCAATATTGATGAAGAGCTTCATAACCATTAGACTGCGCGGGCAACCTTGCCGCTGCGGAGGCAACGGGTGCATACGTAGACGCGCTTGGGGGAACCGTCCACTATGGCTTTAACGCGCTTTACATTTGGCTTCCATGTCCGATTGGAACGACGGTGGGAGTGGCTGACCTTGATGCCAAATGAAACGCCCTTATTGCAAAATTCACACTTTGCCATTTTGCGCTGCACCTCCTTGCAATTAAACTAAAGAAACAGCCTCATTATAATAGCAGACTGAGGGAAGAAATGCAAGTTATTTTTTCTTTGGAGGATGTTTTTCTCACTATTTTAAAAAACGTTGCCAAATGCGGGAGGATTGTTTAAAATAAGAAAAGAAT
>JBMNQG010000042.1:0-17502 GCA_050944015.1 Oscillospiraceae bacterium | reverse complement strand
GGCTGGCGGAAAAAGGCCGCCGCCAGCCTTATAATGCTCTCTCCGGTCAGGTAGGGCTGGTCGCAGACGGAAAACATGCAGCCGTCAATGTATTCCGGCATGGCGTAGAGCCCCAGCCGGATGGTAATGGCCGTATCGTTGGAAGCGTCGGGGTTTTTTATGGCGAAAAACCCCCGGCTTTTGGCCAGCTTCGCCACATAGTCGCTTCTTGTTACTACGGCGACGGTGTCGAACAGTCCCTTGGGCAGAGAGTCCAGGGCGTAGCAGATCATAGGTATACCCCACAGGGGGTAGACCAGCTTGTCGCTTCCAAAGCGTATCGAATGGCCGGAGGCCATGAAGATGCAGCCCAGTTTCAACTCCTTCGCCCCCAAGAAGGCTCACATGCCGCCGAGGATTTTTTCAAGCTGGGTGATATCGGGAGCTATGGGTATGGGCTGTCCCGCCGCCTTCATTCCGCTGGCGGTATCCTTCAGCCCGTTTCCGGTGACTATGGAGACTACCCTTGCGTCCCCGGGGATGAGGCCCTCCCTTGCGGCCTTCATAAGTCCCGCTGTTCCGGCCGCTCCCGCCGGCTCGCCAAACACGCCGCAGGTTCTGCCCAGAAGGGCCATGGCTTCCAGTATTTCTTCGTCAGTGACTTCCACCGTGACGCCGCCGGATTCCTGAATGGCGTTTATTGCTTTGAGGGGGTTTCGGGGCGCGCCCACGGCGATGCTGTCGGCAATAGTGTTTTCCTCCATGGGCTCCAGGGGATTGCCGGTCCTGGCGGCCAGGTTGATGGGACAGCAGCCCTGGGCCTGGACGCTGATAAGCCGCGGGAGCCGGCGTATCAGCCCGGCGGAGTATAAATCCTTGAAGCCCTTCCACACGCCTGCGATAGTGCAGCCGTCGCCCACGGAAACCGCCACATAATCGGGCACTTCCCAGCCCAGCTGCTCGGCGATTTCCATGCTGACGGTTTTCTTGCCTTCCATAAGATAGGGGTTTATGGCGGCGTTCCTGTTGTACCAGCCGTACCTTTCGATTGCCTGGGCGGACAGGCGGAAAGCGTCCTCGTAGCTGCCCTCCACTGAAAACACCTTTGCGCCGAAGATAAGAAGCTGGGCCACTTTGCCTGCGGGCGCCCTGGAGGGCACGAAAATAACGCTGCCAAGCCCTGCTGCCGCGGCGTTTCCCGCAAGGGACGAGGCGGCGTTGCCCGTGCTGGCGCAGGCAGCGGTGCTTGCCCCGGCCTCACTGGCTTTTACCACCGCCACCGCCGACGCCCTGTCTTTCAGGCTGGAGGTGGGGTTCTGCCCGTCGTCCTTTATGAACAGGTATTTGACCCCAATGATTTCAGCCAGCCTGGCGGCTGGATAAATGGGAGGCCAGCCCACTCTCAGGGGAGGGGCGGGGGAGTCCTCCCTTATGGGCAGAAAGCTGCGGTAGCGCCACATGGTAAAGTCCCGGTTGGCGGCAAGCGTAGCCCTGCTGACCTTGGAGGCTATGTAATCGTAGTCGTAGACAATGTCCAGAACACCGCCGCAGGAGCAGAGGGTAATGTGGGGAGCGGGCTCGTATTCCTTCCCGCATACGATGCATCGGGCGCATTTCACGTTTTTCATGGTGCCTTATCCCTCCAAACCGCGCATATATGCCAGGTGGCTGACCTTGCCCCGCATTGTAAAGGCGCAAGTGCCACCCGCCCGTGCCGATGATGGAACGGCGCAGTTAACGGCTCTTCCTGGTAAACCGGGACTTTTCGACGGCCGTTATTGCAAGGCTGAGGACAAGAAAGCCGGCGGCCATGCCGAAAAATCCCCCGGGGCCGGCGCTGCGCAATGCGACCAGCAGCCCTTCGGAGGGGGTGCTCCAGCCGGCCAGCTGGTTTGGCGGCACGGCCTGCATGATGACGCAAATACCGGTTACGGCAAGAATGACCACGCAGACGCCGATAAGAATTTTTTTCATTTCCCCACTCTCCTTTTATCCCATTACCGCCTCGTTGAATTGTGTTATAAGGCGGTCTATTTCTTCCGCCTGCTTATGTACCGCGCCCCAGGTGCCTTCGCAGTCGTACCACAGGGCGACCAGCTCATCGGCCGTTTTGCCCTGCTGCTCCACCCAGGTGTAGTATTTAAGGTTGTGTATGCGTTTCCGGTCAATGTAGGTGAGTTCCAGCATATTGTCGGTGCGCTGGCCGTATATATGCTTAGCCCAGTCCATGGCTGCATGCTTTTCGCTGTACCGGCCCTTCTCCTGCCGCAGCTCTTCCAAGCGGCTGACGTACATATCCATTGAGTCCGTAAGCACCGTGGCCACCACGTCTTTTTCGGTGAGCTCGTAGTACTTGGCAAATTTAATGCATGAGAGCAGGTTTGCAATGCCGGAAATGCCCAAAAGGTCCAGCTTTTCCACAATCTCCGGGGGCACTCCCAGGTCGCTTGTCAGGAATTTGCGGCCCTCCGGCTCGTTGAACAGGCGGATGAGGTTTACGCTGTCCTCGTCGCCTATGGCTATCACCATGTCGGTGTTTTTCACGTTATGTATCCAGGGCACGTGCTTGTCGCCTATGCCCTCGATGCGGTGGCCGCCGAAACCGTTGTTCAGGAGGGTGGGGCACTGCAGGGCCTCGCACGCCGCCAGCTTCATTTGAGGGAAGAGCTCCTTTAGCCTGTCTCCGGCGCCGATGGTCCCGGCGCTGCCGGTGGTGAAGCAGGCCCCCGCAAGACGCAGGTTTTCTCCCGGCAGGTTTTCGAAAACCTCCGCAATGGCGTCGGCGGTTATCTCGTAATGCCAGAGGTGGTTGCCCATTTCCTCAAACTGGTTGAAGATTACGCAGTCCGGCCTGGTCTGGCGTATCTCGTTCACCTTGTCGAAAATCTCCTTTACGTTGGACTCGCAGCCCGGTGTGGCGATTATCTCCCCGGCTATTCCCTGCAGCCACTGGAAGCGCTCCCGGCTCATCTCACGGGGCAGGATACCGATGGAATAGACGCCCAGCAGCTTGGAATTGAAGGCGCCGCCCCGGCAGTAGTTGCCCGTGGAGGGCCATACGGCCTTCTGGCGGGTGGAGTCGAACTGCCCCGTGACCAGGCGGGGCACCAGGCATCCGAATGAGGCGCCAACCTTATGGCAGCCTGTGGGGAACCATTTTCCCGCCAGGGCAATTATCCTGGCTCTGACTCCGGTAAGCTGGGAGGGGAACTCTATGTAATTCGGCGGCCCGAAAAGCCCGCCCGCTTCCTTTGGCTCGTTTTTCCAGGTGATGCGGAACAGGTTTACGGGGTCTATATCCCAAAGCCCCGTACTCCGCAGCCTGCCTTTGATTTCCCCGGGAACCAGGGAAGGGTCCTTCATTTGGGCGAAAGTGGGTATGATTACCCCGTTTTCCCGCGCCCTTGTGACGTTGCGCTCAAGCGCTTCCCGGTGGATGGTTAGGTCGATCACTGGCCATAGCCCCCCATAAATTTCTTTCATAGTCATATTATACGATAATATCTTTCAAAACACAAGTTGATTTATTGAAAACGTTGTAATATTATATTGATGTGACAAAAAAAGGAAAAGGGAAAGGAGCGCGCTATGAACACGTTTGTCCTGCACGGCGACGTAATTCACGCCCCGGCCCCGTCGCAGCTTGAAATGTGCCCAGATTCCTGGCTTGTCTGCGAAAACGGTTTTTGCGCGGGCGTGTTTGACGAACTGCCGGAGAGATTCTCCAACCTGCCTGTCTTCGATTTCGGAGACATGATAATAATTCCCGGCTATGTGGATTTGCACCTCCACGCCCCCCAGTACCAGAACTGCGGCCTGGGGATGGACATGGAGCTTTTGGACTGGCTGGAGGCCCAGACCTTTCCCACTGAGGCCAGGTTTGCGGACGTTTCATATGCCGACGCGGAATATACCCGCTTTGTGGAAGACCTGGCGAGGAGCGCCACCACCCGCGCCTGCGTGTTCGGCACCATACATAGGGAATCCACCATGCTCCTGATGGAAAAGCTGGAGAAGAGCGGCCTGCGCTCCATGGTGGGCAAGGTGAGCATGGACCGCAACTGCCCCGACGACCTGCGGGAGGAGAGCCCCGGGGCCGCCCTGGAGTCGGTGGAAAGCTGGCTGGAGGAGACCCGGGGGCGATTTTCAAACACAGCTCCCATTATCACGCCCCGGTTCGTCCCCAGCTGCTCCAACGAGCTGATGGAGGGGCTCGGAGCCGTGGCGGGGCGTTACGGCCTGCCCGTCCAGTCCCACCTGTCCGAAAACCTGTCGGAAGTGGACTGGGTGCTGGAGCTGTGCCCGGACTGCCCCAACTACGCCTCGGTTTACGACAAGTTCGGGCTTATGGGAGAAAGGACCATCATGGCCCACTGCGTGCACCTGACTGAGGAGGAAATGGACATCATGGGCGAAAGGGGCGCTTACGTAGCCCACTGCCCGACCTCCAACGTCAACATACGCAGCGGGATTGCCCCCGTGCGCAAGTTTTTGGACAGGGGCCTGAAGGTGGGCCTGGGAACCGACGTTTCGGGAGGGCATACTCTGGACATGGCGGAGGTAATCCGCCAGGCCCTCGGCCTGTCCAAGCTCCTGTGGAGGCTGGGCTCTGAAGAACTAAGGCCCCTGAAGACCGCCGAGGCCTTTTACCTCGCCACCAGGGGCGGCGGCTCCTTCTTCGGAAGGGTGGGGGCTTTCCTGCCGGGGTTCGAGTTTGACGCCGTTGTCATTGACGACAGGGACATAAGTCCCGGGAGCGGGCGGGATCTGGAGAGGCGCTTTGAGAAAATGATATATCTGTCAAGCAGCCGGAATGTCTGCGCAAAGTTTGTGGCAGGCAGTCGGCTGTTTTGATTTTATTCGTGCTTAAATCTGGAGTTGGAGGTTGGATAGATGAGCGTTGGAATCTCCGTCAACAGGGTGGACGCCGCTGACAAGGTAACGGGCGCGGCCAAATACACGGCGGATATGTTCCCGCCCGGCACCCTGAGCGCAAAGGTAGTCCGGAGCACCATAGCCCACGGCCGGGTCCTGTCCATAGACACCTCCGAGGCGGAAAAGGTCCCGGGCGTGGTAAAGATTGTAACCTGTTTCGACGTTCCCAAAAACTACTTTCCCACCGCCGGGCATCCCTGGTCCACCGACCCCGCCCACCAGGACGTGGCAGACAGGCTGCTGCTCACCGACATTGTTAGATTTTACGGGGACGACGTGGCGGCGGTGATTGCCACAGACGACATTGCCGCGGCCCGGGCCGCCAGGCTCTGCATGGTGGAGTACGAGGAATACCCCTTCGTGCTGGACCAGGTGGAGGCCATGAAGGAGGGAGCCCCCCGGCTCCACGAGGCATACCCCAACAACATACTGGCCCACACAAGCGACTCCTGGGGCGACTGGGAGGAAGCAGTCTCCGAGCCGGGCCTTCTCTGCCTTGACAAGTGGTACGACACCCCCATAGTTCAGCACTGCCATATCGAAAACCACGTGTGCTGCGCCTATATGGAGGGCGGCAGGATAACGGTGATAAGCTCCACCCAGATACCCCATATTGTGAGGCGCATTGTGGGCCAGGCCCTGGGCGTGCCCTGGGGGAGAATCCGCATCGTCAAACCCTACATAGGGGGAGGCTTCGGCAACAAGCAGGACGCCCTTTACGAGCCTCTCTGCGCCTACCTCACCACCGTGGTGGGCGGGCGTCCTGTGAAGATAGACATGAGCCGGGAGGAGACCTTCACATGCAGCCGGGTGCGCCACTCCATACGCTTCCGGCTGGCAACGTATTTCCGCCCGGACGGCACCTTCGTGGCCAGGAGAATGGAAGAGTATTCTAAGCAGGGGGCCTACGCCTCCCACGGCCACAGCATAGCCGCAAAGGCTACCAGCAGCTTTGCCCAGCTCTACAAGTGCAGGGCCTACAAGTTCGACGCCTATACGGTGTTCACCAACACCCCGGTGGCGGGGGCCATGCGGGCCTACGGCATACCCCAGGTCACCTTCGCCATGGAAAGCCATGTGGAGGACATAGCCGCCATGCTGGGCATGGACCCCGTAGAGCTGCGGAAGAAAAACCTGATGGACGTGGGCTTCAGAGACGCCTTTTCCGGCAACGTCAACTATTGGGACAGCCACGGCCAGTGCATAAAAAAGGGCATGGATTACATAGGCTGGGAAGAAAAGCGGGAGAAATACCGGAACCAGTCGGGTCCGGTGCGCAGGGGAGTGGGCATGGCCGTATTCTGGTACAATACGGGCGTTTGGCCCATCTCCCTTGAGGTGAGCTCCTGCCGGATGGTGCTCAACCAGGACGGCAGCATCCAGCTGATGCTGGGCGAGACGGAAATCGGCCAGGGGGCGGACACGGTTTTCGCCCAGATGGCGGCGGAGACCGTGGGCATTCCCTTCGAGGACGTCCACGTCGTCCCCACCCAGGACACGGACATAACCCCTTTCGGCCTGGGAGCCTACGCCTCCAGGCAGACCTACGTGGGAGGCATGGCCATAAAGCAGACCGGGGAGATGCTGAAGTCAAAAATCCTGGGTCACGCCTCGAAGCTTTCCGGCCTTCCCTTAGACATGCTGGACATCAAGGGAGGAAAGCTTGTCCGCAAAGAGACGGGAGAGGCCCTCATGACAGTGGGGGAGCTGGCCACCCATGTGCTCTACAGCCTTGAGGAATCGGAGCATATTTCGGCGGAAAGCACCTTCCAGTGCAAGAGCAACGCATATTCCTTCGGCTGCGCCTTCGCGGAAGTGGAAGTGGACATACCCATGTGCCAGGTAAAGGTTCTGGACATGGTAAACGTCCACGACTGCGGGACCCTTATAAACCCGAAGCTGGCGGAGGCCCAGGTCCACGGCGGCATGAGCATGGCGTTGGGGTACGCACTGGGAGAGCAGCTCCTGTTTGACGAAAAGACGGGCCGGCCCCTTAACGGCAATTTCCTGGATTACAAGATGCTGACCGCCCTGGACCACCCGGATTTGGAGGCGGCCTTTGTGGAAAACCCGGAGCCCACCAGCCCTTTC
The DNA here is from genome assembly GCA_050944015.1 of Oscillospiraceae bacterium. Lineage (GTDB taxonomy): Bacteria > Bacillota > Clostridia > Oscillospirales > Oscillospiraceae > DUOX01. The sequence goes on along the minus strand of JBMNQG010000042.1, from coordinate 10,497 downwards.
GGCACCAAGGCCCTGGGCGAGCCCCCGGCGGTGCCCGGCGCCCCAGCCATCAGAAACGCAATTCTGCACGCCACCGGGGCGGCGATAGACAACATCCCCATGACGCCTCACGTCCTCTTTGAGCGCTTCAAAGAGGAAGGACTAATCTGAAAGGGGGGACGCTCATGTTCGATTTTGAAGCCTTGTACGAGGCCCGGTCCGTTTCCCACGCCATAGAGCTGCTGTGCCGGCACCCCAAGGCAAAAATAGTTGCGGGAGGCAGCGACCTGCTTATAAAGATACGGGAGGGCAGGGAGCCCGGCCTGGAGCTTGTGAGCATATTTACGCTGGATGAGCTCAGGGGCGTTTCCATGAGGGAGGACGGCGCCCTGTGCATACTGCCCCTGACCAGCTTTTCCCACGTCATAAAATCCCCATTGATTCAGGAGCGCTTCCCGGTGCTGGCCCAGGCCCTCTCCCAGGCGGGAGGCCCCCAAATCCGCAATATTGCCACCATAGGCGGCAACATCTGCAACGGCGTGACCTCCGCCGATTCCGCCTCCACCCTGCTGGCCTGGGATGCGCAGCTGGAGATTACCGGGCCCTCGGGAGTGCGGCGGCTGCATATCGGGAACTTCTACCTGGGCGCCGGAAAGGTGGATTTGAAGCCGGCGGAGATACTTACGGCTATTCTTATAAGCAGGGAAAGCTATGCTGGCTATTCCGGGCGTTTCATAAAATATTCGATGCGCAGGGCCATGGACATAGCCACAATAGGCTGCAGCGTCAACGTAAAGCTGACGGAGGACAAAAAAACCATTTCCGATGCTCGCATAGCCTTCGGCGTGACGGGCCCCGTGCCCCAAAGAGCGCCCGCGGCGGAGGCGGCGGCCCGGGGGAAGGCAGTCGGCATGGAAACGGTGGAGGAATTTGCCAAAGCTGCGCTGGAGGACATCAGCCCCCGTACCAGCTGGAGGGCCACCAGGGAGTTCCGCGCCCATATGGCGAAGGAAATGGCTAAGCGGGCGCTAATCGAATCCATAAAGCTGGCGGGAGGTGAGCTGCAATGAGGACGAAGACCGTAAGGTGCACCGTAAACGGGGTTCCGGTGGAAAAAACGGTGGATGTCCGGGCCTCCCTGGCGGATATGCTGAGGGACGACCTTGCCCTTACAAGCGTGAAAATTGGCTGCCAGGTGGGGGAGTGCGGCGCCTGCAACGTGTTAATCGACGGCGAGTGCTATAACGCCTGCATATACCTTGCGGTTTGGGCGGAGGGCAGGAACATAGTGACGGTAGAGGGCATAAAGGGCAGGGACGGGCTGCTCCATCCCGTACAGCAGGCCTTTGTGGAGGAGGCGGCGGTCCAGTGCGGCTTCTGCACTCCGGGCCTTATCGTGACCGCCCTTTCCATCCTCAATTCCGGCAAAAAGTACACCAGGGAGGAGCTGCGCTGCGAAATCAGCGGCCACCTCTGCAGGTGCACTGGATATGAAAATATTTTGAATGCGCTGGAAAAGGCCCTTAACCGCCAAAATAGCGAAGAATAAGGGGCAAAAACGATAAAAAAACAGCCTAAAAAACGCAATTAAAATGGGCCCGAAAAAGGCTTGAAAATGAGCGAAAAAACGCATAAATTAGCCCCAAAACGCCCTTTAAAGAGCCGAAAAAACGCCCATAAAACTGCCCAAAAACAAGTTTTAATTCACCAAAACGCAAAAACGGAGCAAAAAACGCTTTTAGGCTGCCGGAAAACCGGCAGCCTATTTTTCGCAGGTTTTTACCTATATTTTGCGATTTTAGCTGTTTTTAATTTATAATCAAAAGGGCTTTGCCTTTCATTGTAACAGCATTTCGATATGTTTGTCAGCCAGCTCGTACAGTTTGGAAAAATCCAGGTAAGGATTATACAGCTCCTCCATCTGGTCGTGAATTACCTTGGCTTCGGAAAGGGTGTTTACCGCCTCCTGTATCAGCTCCTCCCGGAGCTTCGAGGCGCTTCTGAAACGGGGGCGCACCTCTCTTATTCTTTCAGAAGGTATGATTGCGTCCAGGCGTATGTGCCTGTAGGCTTCGCCGACGTAACCCCGCCGTGAGCTGATGGTCACAAAGCCGAGACGGAGATCCGGCACAAGCAGGGCCTCCATCTTTTCGGGGCACAGGGGGTCGGGACAGAGTATGCAGTCAACGCCGCGGCGGGTGGCCTCCTGGATAATCCTCGAAAGGTAGAGGTCGGCCAGGCCGTATTCGTTATCCAGAGTGTAGACCCTGTCGCACAGGCTGTCTATGGTTTTCTCCAGGAAAATCCTGCCCTTGCAGGTGATGGCGCTTAAAAACCGCCGGCGCAGTCTGCCTGCGCCCCCCGTCTTTTTGCCGAACTCCCGGGCGGCCGCCCCGCTGGCCCGGCGCAGCACCGTCTTGTGCTCCTTCTCGCCCGCAATTGTGGGATAACCTTCGATGGAAACCGCCGCAGCCGCGGCCAGGGACGCATAGGCCCTGTCGTAAAGCGCCTTGTATTTTTTCTTCAGCTCGGTAATTTCCGGCAGCAGATGCGCCATTTCGTCGGTTCTGTAAAAAGCCCCCAGGTCCAGATATTGGTCCCGTATGCCGGGATATTTGGGCTCCTGCACGTGAGGGGCGGTTCCGTCCACATATGCCACTTTCTTTTCGGGAATATATATGCCGTCAAGGGAATCCGGGTCTGCGGAACAGTGGATGTATTCCACCTCCAGACCGTTATCTTCCGCCGCGGAAGCAATTTTTTTCATGAAGCTGGACTTGCCGCTGCCAGGCCCGCCCTTTATCACCCATAGAAAATCCCCGCATTCGGGGCTGACAAAGTCATCGTAAAGGGAGTAGAACCCGTCTTTTGAGTTTGCCCCCAGAAAAAACTTTACTTCTTTTCTTGTCTCCATATAGCCAACCTTCCTGAAAGCACATGTTGAAAAGACCTGTCAAAGCGTTTATATCTGCACTACCAGAATATGCAGGTAAGCGCAAAATTGACAATTGCGGAAGGAAGATAGTATAATTCCTAAAAAATGAAAAACTGCGGCAGGGCGCCGCAAATAAGACATAAAAAGGCAAGGGGAACCGGATGTTTAAAACCGTAATTTTCGATATGGACGGCACCATCAGCGACAGCGGCTATGGGATTACAAGATGCGCCCAGCACGCCCTGAGGCATTTCGGCATTGAGGTATCCGATCCGGAAGAACTGAAGCACTTCGTGGGGCCTCCGCTGATTGAGGCCTTTATGGAAGGATACGGCCTCACGCTGGAGCAGGCGGAAGAGGCCAGGGAGGTTTTCAGGCGGCGCTACGTGGAAAAGGGGATATACGAAAACCGCATTTATCCCGGAATTGAGGAGCTCGTCCGGAAACTTAAGCGTCAGGGCAGGACCCTGGCTGTGGCAACCTCCAAACCGGAGGTTTTTGCAAAGGAAATACTGAAAAAATACGGGATACTGGACTGCTTCGACCTGGTGGCGGGCGGCGACCTGAAGGGGCAAAGGGCCACCAAAATTCAGATTTTGGAGGAAGTATTCAGGAAAATGGGAATTACCGAGGAGCAAAAGGCAGACACGGTCATGGTGGGCGACCGGGTGTACGACGTGGAAGGGGCGGCCCATTTCGGAATCGCCTGCATCGGCGTGGGCTACGGCTACGCCGGGCCCGGCGAGCTTGTGGGCGCGGACCTGTACGCCCCCACGGTAGAGGTCCTGTCCCAGCTGCTCCTAAACAATTAAGCCGCGCAAAAAGCGCCGTCTATGACGGCGCTTTTTGATTTTTGCAGGCAAAACCGGAAAACAAAAACACCGTCAGGAGGGACGGTGTTTTTTGCCTTTATATCCTGCAGCCCAGTTCGGCCCCGGCCTCAATGGCGTTGATGGCCCTGCCCAGGTACTTTGCGTTGCCCACGACGTGGCAGGGGATGAGGTCCTTAAGCTGCTCATAGAGCCTGTCGCCGGGCTCCAGGCCCACAGCCACCACCACGGCGTCGCAGGGCCATGTAAAGTCGGCGGTCACAACGCCGTTTTCGTCAATCTCCAGAACGGAGGTGTTTTTATACAGCTCGGCGCCGAAGCGCTTTAAATCCCTAAGCACCGGCCAGGCGATGCCGGGCTCGTAGCCCGCCCCGAGCTTGCCCTTTTCAAACACGGCCACATGGCGGCTGGAGGAGTTCAGCATGGCCTCCAGCTTTTCCGAGGGTTCCACCTTGTAGCGCGTGAGGTAGAAGAGCTCACCGGGGGAGACGCTCCCCTCCAGGATGAGCTTGCGGGCCACTTCCAGCCCTACGAAGCTGCCGCCAATGACCGCCACGCGCCTGCCCAGCACCGGGTTTCCGGCGATTACCTCCTCCGCCGTGTAGACCGGCGGGGCGTTGTCCTTTATTTTTATCCTTACGGGCTTATGGGCCCTGCCGGTGGCGATTACCACCTCGTCGAAGCCGGAGAGGAGGATTTCGTCGGCGTTGGCCTCCCGGTTCAGCTCCACCTTCACGCCCGCGTCCTTCAGGGCGTTTTCGTAGTATTGAATCAGGCCGTAAAACTCGCTTCTGGCGGGCAGGGCCGCGGTGAGCCGCAGCTGGCCGCCCAGAGAGCCCGTTTTCTCCCAAATTGTCACATGGTGGCCGCGCCTGGCCGCCCTGACGGCGGTCTCGCAGCCGGCGGGGCCGCCGCCCACCACCAGGATTTTCTTGGGCTTTTCAGCGGGCGTCTCGGAAATCTCGTATTCCCTGCCGGCCAGGCCGTTGGCCAGGCAGCGCACGGGTTTGTCGAAAAACGTGCCGGCCAGGCAGCCCTGATTGCAGGCCACGCAGCGGCGAATCAGGTGTTCCTTGCCCGAAAAGAGCTTGCCCGGCAGCTCCGGGTCGGCCACCAGGGGCCTGCCCATGGCCACAATGTCGCAATAGCCCAGGGCCACGGCCTCCTCGGCGGTGCGGGGGTCGCCCATGCGGTTCGCTATGGAGACGGGGATGTCCACCGCCTCCTTAATGGCCCTGGCCAGATAGGTGAAGGCGCCCCTGGGCGTTTCCCCGGTGAGCTGGGGGGTCCGGCTCTCGTGCCAGCCGCCTGTGAGGTCCAGCATGTCCACGTGCTCCGCCAGCACCTTGGCAATGCGCAGGCACTCCTCGGAGCCGTTGGAGCCGGGGACCAGGTCGTGGGTTCCGTAGCGCAGGAGGATGGGATAGTCGGGGCCCACCGCCTCTCTTACGGCGGCAATGACCTCCAGAGGGAAACGGCAGCGGTTTTCAAAGCTGCCCCCGTATTCGTCCGTGCGCAGGTTGGTGAGGGGCGACAAAAACTGGGTGATAAGATAGCCGGCGGAGGCGGATATTTCCACCGCGTCGAAGCCCGCGGCCTTTGCCCTGGCTGCTCCGGCCGCCCAGTCCCGTATTACCCTGTCAATGTCCTCCCTGGTCATTTCCCTGCAGGTTTCCTTGGTGTAAGGGGTGTAAACGGGAGAGGGGCCTATTGCCTCGTCGTCGGCAATCACGTCGCTTTTGTTTATGTAACGCCCGGCATGGTACAGCTGCACCGCCACCTTGCAGCCCCTCCGGTGCATGCCCTCAATAAACTCCCTGTAAGCGGGAACGCAGCTGTCGTCCCGGAGACTCATGGTGGAGGCTTTCGCCCCGTAGTCGTCGAAGCGGCAGGCGCCCACAACCACCAGCGCGCAGCCGCCTTCCGCCCTCTTCCAGTAATACTCGTTAAAGCGGGGGGTGGGCAGTCCGTTTTCCGTGTACAGATGGTGCATCGCGGTCATCATGATGCGGTTTTTCAGGGTCATGGTACCAACACGGATGGGCCGGGCGAGATGCTCGTATCTTCTCATTCTTATCCTCCTCCTGCAGTCCGGGTATTCCCGGCTTAATATTCGCTGAAATTATATTCGTAACTGATGCTCAGATCCGGGCCTGCAAAAGTCCCATCCAACTTGCTGAGAGTGAGGTTATATTCCTCGCTGCCCTCCTCGTAGGGTACCGGCTGGTAGTTGTTCCCGTTCACAATCCCGCTGGAGGCGCAGGGTATGTGTTTCCGGTCCGCCAAGTATACGGAGCCGTCCACGTCCCTGACCACGCTAAGCTGGACAATTACGGTGTCCTTGTCCCGGGGATTGGTGTTCCCGCCGAAGGTCCAGTTGCCCATGCTGTAGTATATGTACCTGCCCTGATACTCCTCCACGGGCTGGAGGGTGTGGGGATGAGTGCCGTAAACTATGTCCGCCCCCGCGTCTATTGCCGCCCGGCCCTGGGTGCGCTGAAGCTCGTTCACCTTATAGGAGCCTTCGTCCCCCCAGTGCAGGGCCGCAATTATGAATTCCGCCCCCGCCTCCTTCAGGGCGGCAATTCCGGCCTGTATCTGCTCCACCTTGCCGAAGCTGAGGGCGTAGATGCCGATTACAAGGCCCCTTTCCGTGGTGTAAAGGCTCCACTCGTCACGGCCGGCATAGCCGATGCCCGCGCCCTCCAGGGCGGCCTTGGTGTCTTCATAGCCCTCCTGCCCGAAGTCCATGGCGTGGTTGTTTCCCAGGGTAACAAATTCCACGCTGCCTTCCTTCAGTATGTTCACGTACTCCGGCGGCGCCCGGAAGACGAAGTTCTTATCGGCGGCCTTCGTGCTGTTTGTAAGGACGCACTCAAGATTCGCAATGGTGAAGTCGTCTTCATCAAAGTAGTCCACCGTCAGGGCAAAGGGGTATTCGTAATCGTCGCCAACCACGCTGGAGTAGGAGTTCGACTGTTTCTCCATGTAAATGTTGCTGGCGAGGGTGCAGTCGCCCAGCATGGTGATGGTAAAATATTCAGGCTGCGGCTCCGGGGTGGGCTCCGGCGTGGGTTCGGGAGCGGGGGGAAGGCCGGGTTCCGGCTGGGGAGTATAGGAAACCGGGGCCGGGGTAATCGCCGGGGAGGGGGGAGGTTCCGGAACAACGTAGTGGGCGCTGCCAAAGAGTATGAAGGAGGCTGCCGCGATGACAATAGACCCGAAGACTGTCAATATGCGAAATGAACTCTTTTTCATATCTTGACCTCATTATCGCGGGGGAGAATTCCCCCAGAATTCTGCGCCTGCAGGCAGGCTCGGAATGGGTCCCGCCTGCCTCAGCCGTCTGTATATATTCCGGGTAACTTATTGGCCGGCCTTCATAGCAAGGTAAGCGTAAATGAAGCCGTCTATCTCGCCGTCCATAACGGCGTTGATGTTGCCCGTTTCATAATTGGTTCTGTGGTCTTTTACCAGGGTGTAGGGCATGAACACGTAGGAGCGTATCTGGCTGCCCCATTCTATCTTCATGTGGGCACCCTTTATGTCCTCGATTTTTTCCAGGTGCTCCCTTTCCTTTATCTCCGCCAGCTTGGACCTGAGCATGTTCATTGCAACTTCCCGGTTCTGGTGCTGGGAGCGCTCCATCTGGCAGGACACCACGATGCCGGTGGGAATATGGGTAATCCTGACGGCGGATTCCGTCTTGTTCACGTGCTGGCCACCGGCGCCGCTGGAACGGTAGGTGTCGATTTTCAAATCCTCCGGCCTGATTTTAATTTCCTCGTCGTCGGTTATCTCGGGGGTTACCTCAACCGCGGCAAAGCTGGTGTGGCGCCGCCCCGAGGCGTCGAAGGGGGAGATGCGGACGAGCCGGTGTATGCCGTGCTCGCTTTTCAGGTAGCCGTAGGCGTTTTCGCCCTCGATGGAAATGGTGGCGCTTTTAAGGCCCGCCTCCTCGCCGTCCAGGTAGTCCAGGACCTTGTACTTGAAGCCGTTTCGTTCCGCCCAGCGGGTGTACATCCTGTAAAGCATTTGCGCCCAGTCCTGGGCCTCGGTGCCGCCGGCGCCGGCGTGGAAGGACAGGATTGCGCCGCAGCTGTCGTACTCTCCGGAAAGGAGCGTGCCGAGCCTGGCCTGCTCCAGCTTTTTCTGGAAAGCGTCAAACTCCGCCTGCAGCTCGGGGAGCAGGCTTGAGTCGTTTTCTTCCAGGGCCATCTCGCATATGGCGTACAGGTCCTCCCACTTGGAGCGGAGCTTTTCAAAGCTTTCGCGCTTGGCCTTCAGCTGCTTTATCCGCTGGAGGATTTTCTGGCTGTTCTGCACGTCATTCCAGAAATTCTCTCTCAGGGTCTGAGCCTCAAGCCCCTCAAGCTCTTTTGCGGCCTCGTCCAGCTTGAGGGCGGATTCCAGAGTGGCTAAGGCGGGTTTTAAGTTGTTAAGTTTAACCTTGTATTCTTCAAATTCCAGCATATGTCGACTACTCTCACTATCTAGGGATTTGTAAATTTAAAGAAATTGTTACAGATATTGTGTAATTCTGTATTATATACAAAAGTGGGCTGAATGTAAATATAAAAACCGGACAGTTACCAAAGTGCCGTAAACTCAGGGCATTTCCAACAAATTATTGTTATAATTACTAGCAAAAAGTTCCCTTTAGACACTTTTAATTTTCCCGACTTATTGTTATAATGGAAATGAAAATTATATGCGGCCGAAAGCCGCAAAAAGTATAAAAAGTGAGGGCGATTATTAGTGATACCACACGGTAAAGAGGTCAAGGTGTTTGCCGGGAACTCCAACAGGGCACTGGCGGAGGGCATATGCCGCAGCCTTAGCAAGGAAATGGGAAAATCTGTAGCGACCAAGTTTTCCGACGGGGAGATTTCCATCTCCGTAAACGAGCCGGTGCGGGGAGCGGACGTTTTCATAGTCCAGTCCACCTGTCCTCCGGTCAACGACAATCTTGTGGAGCTACTTATCATGATTGACGCAATGCGCCGCGCTTCCGCCGGACGCATTACTGCTGTTATCCCGTATTTTGGATATGCCCGTCAGGACAGGAAGGCCAAGAGCCGCGACCCCATATCAGCAAAGCTGGTGGCAAATCTTATTACCGTCGCCGGAGCGGACAGGGTTCTGACCATGGACCTGCACGCCGCCCAGATACAGGGCTTTTTCGACATACCAGTTGACAACCTTTTGGGAAGTCCTCTCCTTGCCGGCTACTACATCAACAGGTTCGGCATTGGCAACGAGGACATAATGGTGGTTTCCCCGGACGTCGGCAGCGTGTCCCGTGCGCGGCATTTCGCTCACAGGCTGGGCGTAGGGCTGGCCATTGTGGATAAGCGCAGGGAGAAGGCCAACTCCTCCGAGGTTATGAACATCATCGGCGACGTTAAGGACAAACGGGTAATTTTGCTGGACGACATGGTGGACACCGCCGGCAGCCTTTGCGGAGCCGCCAGGGCCCTTATGGAGATAGGCGGGGCCCGGGAAATCTACGCCTGCGCCACCCACGGCGTGCTCTCCGGCCCGGCTATTGAGCGTATCACCGAAAGCTATATCAAAGAGATGGTGCTCCTTGACACGGTACCATATCCCTACGATACGCCCTGCGAGAAGATTAAGTACATTTCCGTCGCTTCCTTCTTTGCCGAGGCCATCGAGAGGATTTACGAGGAAGTGTCCATTTCTTCCCTGTTCAACTAACCCCGTTGGGGCAGCCTGAATCGCCGGACAGGTTTCAAGCCGCCGACAAACCCCTGAAAAGAGGAAAAGCATGTTTCGTATATTTAATTCCCGCGCCGTGGAATGGCTGGTTGTCTTTTTGGGCAACCCGGGCCTCGAATACGCCAACACCCGCCATAACGTTGGCTTTATGGCGGCGGACGCCCTTGAAAAAAGCAAGGGCCTGAAGATTAACAAGTTCCGTTTCAAGTCCCTTACGGCCCGGTGCAGTCTGGGGGACAGCGAGGCTTTGCTTATGAAGCCCCAGACGTACATGAATCTCTCGGGGGAGGCGGTGTCCGAGGCCGCCAGATTTTATAAAATCCCCCCGGAGCGGGTTTTGGTGGTCTCCGACGATGTGGCGCTGCCCCTGGGAAAGCTGCGCGTCCGGACCCACGGCAGCGCAGGAGGGCATAACGGCCTAAAGAGCATCATATCCCAGCTTGGGAGCGAAATGTTCCCCCGCATCAGGATAGGCGTGGGCATCCCCCCGCACCCGGAATACGACATAGTGGACTGGGTATTGAGCAAATTCAGCGGCCAGGATGCAAAGGTTATTGCCGAAACCGCAAAGCTGGCGGCGGAGGCCGTCGAGTCCTACATCCGGGACGGGGCCCAAAAGACAATGAACAAATACAACTGACAGTTTCCGGTATGGGCTTCAGGTACAATGCCCCAGTACATGCAGCTTTGTGCCTGACGCCCATCCTATAATCCCCATGGAGGCTCGAAATGATACGGTACATAGACACACCTGTAATTATTTCCGGCGGCAAGCCGGTTGAAACCTTAATCATAACGCCCGAGTGCAAAAAAAAGACCCTGGCCAACACGATCCTTTCGGCTCATAACGTGAACGGCGAAAGGGGACCTATGCGTATTCGCTTTGACGCCATGATTTCCCATGACATCACATACGTGGGAATCGTGCAGACGGCAAGAGCCTCCGGACTTACGGAGTTTCCCATACCTTATGCTCTCACTAATTGCCATAACAGTCTTTGCGCCGTTGGCGGC
>JBMNQG010000041.1:0-19624 GCA_050944015.1 Oscillospiraceae bacterium | reverse complement strand
CAACCAGGCCATCAAGGCCCACGGCGTCATGAAGAGGGACATAGACTATGTGGTGAAGGACGGCCAGGTAATCATAGTCGACGAATTTACCGGCCGCCTCATGTTCGGCAGGCGCTACTCCGAAGGACTCCACCAGGCGATAGAGGCCAAGGAGAAGGTGACAGTGGAGCGGGAGAGCAAGACCCTTGCCACCATCACCTTCCAGAACTATTTCCGGCTCTATTCCAAGCTCTCGGGCATGACGGGCACCGCCCTTACCGAGGAGGAGGAATTTGCCGCCATATACAATCTGGATGTTGTGGAGATTCCCACCAACAAGCCTTTAAAGCGCATAGACCATCAGGACGTTGTATATAAAAATGAAAACGGAAAATACCGGGCCATAATCGCCCAGATTGAGGACTGCCACAAAAAGGGGCAGCCCGTTCTGGTGGGCACCGTGTCCATCGAAAAAAGCGAACTTCTCTCCTCCCTGCTGAAAAAACGGGGTATACCCCACAATGTGCTGAACGCCAAGCACCACGAGCGGGAAGCGGAGATTGTTGCCCAGGCGGGCAAATTCGGGGCCGTTACCATAGCCACTAATATGGCCGGGCGCGGCACCGACATCATGCTGGGCGGAAATCCGGAATACATGGCCAAAAACGACCTGAGAAAGGCGGGCTTTACCGAGGAAGTCATAGCGGAGGCCACCGGCTATGCCGACACCCAGGACGAGGAAGTTTTGAAAGCCCGGGCCATGTTCGCCGAAAAGCTGGCGGAGCACAAGAAGATGACGGAGGCGGAGGCCGAGCAGGTCCGGGCCGCAGGCGGCCTGTTTATCCTGGGCACTGAGCGCCATGAATCCCGCCGCATAGACAACCAGCTCCGTGGCCGCGCCGGACGTCAGGGGGATCCGGGCGAGAGCCGGTTCTTCATCTCCCTGACCGACGACATCATGCGCCTGTTCGGCTCCGAGCGGGTTATGAACATGATGGACTCCCTGGGAATAGACGAGGATACGCCCATAGACCACAAGATGCTCTCCAATGCCATTGAGCAGGCCCAAAAAACGGTGGAGAGCCGGAACTTCCAGATACGCAAGAGCGTACTGGAATACGACGACGTGATAAACGTCCAGAGAAACATTATCTACGAACAGCGCCGCAGGGTGCTGGACGGAGAGGATATAAAGTCCTATGTGCGTTCGATGATCAGCGACGTCATCAAAAGCACCGTGGCCTCCTCCATGGCGGAATTCGGCCAAATAACCGAAAGGCGGCAGCTGGAGGAGATACTCTCTCCCTTTACAAAGCTGTTCCTGCCCAAGGGCGCCATAAGCCTTGCAGACGAAGAGCTCAAGGGCCTGACGGCGGAGAGTCTCTCGGATTTGATTCTGGAAAAGGCCGAGGCCGCGTACGAGGCCAAGGAAAAGCAGATAGGCAATTTCCCCGACGGCACTCCCATTATGCGGGAGCTGGAGCGGGTCATCATGCTCCGGGTGGTTGACGAATACTGGATGGACCACATTGACGCGATGCATGAGCTACGGCGGGGAATCGGCCTGAGGGCGTACGGCAATACCAAGCCCGTTGACGCCTACAAGCAGGAGGGCTTCGAGATGTTCGAGGCCATGGTGAACGGTATCAAGGAGGAAGTTGTCCGGCGCATGTTCATCGTTCAGGTGAAAAAGGAGCAGTCTTTGGAGCGCAAGAGCGTGGCCAAAGGCGCCGTAGGAAATCTGGGCGGGGACGGCACGGTCAAGAAACAGCCCGTAAGGAAGGATAAGAAGCCGGGGCGGAACGACCCCTGCCCCTGCGGGAAGATGAAAGCCGACGGCAGCCGCCGGCTGAAATACAAGGAGTGCTGCGGCAGAAACGAGTAGCCGGGAATTAAGGGCTTCGGGAGGCTGAAAACGCATGTCCTTTACTGAACGAAACCTAAGCGGCGTTGTCTGCGTGACGGCGGACAATATCACGGCCAGGCATGGGTTCACCACCCGTTTCGGCGGAGTCAGCACCGGTATCTTTGAGAGCCTGAACCTGGGTGAAAACCGGGGGGACGATCCAGACTTGGTGCGGGAGAACTTCCGCCGCATGGGGCGGGCGCTGGGCATAGACCCAGAGGCCATGGCCTTTTCCCGACAGGTCCACGGGAACCAGGTGAGGATAGTCACGGAAAAGGACCGCCGAAGCCTGTTCCAGCCGATTGAATACGAAGCCGACGGCCTTGTTACCAACGTAAGGGGCCTGCCCATTATAATATTTACCGCCGACTGCGTGCCGGTTTTGCTGCATGACCCCGCGGCCGGGGTAATCGGAGCCGTTCACTGCGGCTGGCGCAGCTCCGTCATGGACATTCTGGGCGCAGCCGTTGGGAAAATGGCCTCTCTGGGGGCAAGACCCGAGAACATTCGGGCGGCAATCGGCCCCGCCATTGACAAATGCTGCTTTGAAACCGGCCCCGAGGTGCCGGAGGCTGTGGAGAAATATTTAAGCTGCGATACGGAGGGGCTGTATTGGCCCAGACCCGGTGTGCCGGGAAAGTTTATGGTGGACCTGAAGGGCGCCAACCGCCACAGGCTCATCCAACTTGGGCTCAAACCCGAAAACATCTCCGTATCCCAGGAATGTACTGTCTGCCGGGCGGATAAATACTGGTCCCACAGGGCCACGAAGGGCCGGCGCGGCAGTCAGGCGGCCGTTATTTGCCTGGACTAGACAGGAGTTGAACACCCTATTATGGTAAATGAGAGAAAGAAAAAATATATATCCCTGCTGCTTGCTTTTTTATTGCTGCTGACGGCTGCGGGCTGCACCCTTCCCGGAAGCGAAGAGAACCAGGAAGAGGATATTCCCGTGGAGGAAGGCAGCACGGGGAGGCCTTTGCCGGAGAGAAAAGCCGTAGATAATGTAATGACCCTCAGCTTCGACATGGAAAGCAGCTTAAACCCCCTGAGCACCGACAGCGAGCTGAATCTCCTGCTGGCGCCCCTGGTGTTCGAGACGCTATTTGAGGTGGACGAGAGTTTTGCCTGCACCGCGAAGCTGGTGAAAGACTATAAGTCGGAAGACGGCAAGTGCTGGTATTTCTATGTGGACACCTCCGTAAAGTTCCACGACGGCACCACCCTTACCGCCCAGGACGCGGCCTATTCCATACAGAGGGCCATAAATCACAAATACTACAGGCCGAGGCTTTCAAATATTCTGGGCGTATCCGCCATTGACGACGAGCTTTTCGTCATCAACCTGATTAATCCCAACACCCAGTTCCCGTCCCTGCTTAACATACCGGTCATAAAACACGGGGCGATAGGGGACGATGCCCCTGCCGGCACCGGGCCGTATAAATTCGGCGAGGACCTGAAAAGCCTGGTGGTTTTTAATGAGCATCCTGATGCGGACAAGCTCCCCATTGACGTGATTTATCTCAAGGACTTCTCCACTGCGGAGGAGACCATAATGGCCTTTGAGGATGCGGAGCTGGACCTGGTTGTCAATGACCCAACCGGCATATCAAACCTGGGATTCGGCAGCGCCAACCAGGTAAGGTATTTCAACACCACTTCCATGCATTACCTGGGCATCAACATGAACAGCAGTTTCCTGAAGTACACTGCGCCCAGATATGCCCTTAATTTTGCGGTGGACAGAAGCACCATAGTGTCGGAGTTCATGAAGGGCAGCGCGGCGGAATCTCCCCTTCCCGTAAACCCCGCCAGCTACCTTTATGACGCTGAATACGCGGCAAGCTTCAACTATGATTTGAAAAAATGCCTGAAAATACTTGAAAACGCGGATGTCAAGGACCATGACGACGACGGCAAGCTGGAGTATATGGTCACCGGCATCCCCATTGAGATAGATTTGACCTTCATAGTCAACAACGACAGCGCCGCCAAGGTGCAGGCCGCCAGATTGATTGCGGAGACCCTTCAAGAAATGGGCATCACGGTGAAGCTCAAGGAGCTGAGCTGGGACGACTACATGGAGGCTCTTGAGAATGGCGATTTTGATATATATTACGGTGAGGTAAAGCTGACGGCGGATTTCGACCTGTCCAGCCTGCTGTTCGAGGAGGGAAGCCTCAACTACTGCAGCGTCAAGGACCCCTCCTATGAGAGCTTTATTACCGATTACCTCTGCGCTTTCGACGAGGATAGGCAGAAGTGCGCGGACATCATGTGGCATTATATAATGGAAACGTCGCCCATAATCACAATCTGCTTTGAAAAGCAGGAGGTTGTGACCCACAGGGGCTGCGTTTCCGGGCTCAAGCCCACGCAATATAATATATTTAATAAGTTTACCGAATGGACAATCGATTTGGGAGAAGATTAAAGCATGGTATTTCGCTGTTATACAGAGAAAAGGCAGGGGTTTGATGTAGAAGCCCGGCTGCTCATGGACGAGCTGCGAAACGCTCTAGGAATATCCGGCATAGACAGAGTGAGGATATTAAACCGCTACGACGTGGAGGGTATTTCCCCGCAGGTTTACGAGGCCGCGAGGAATATCGTTTTTTCGGAGCCCCAGGCGGATGTTTGCTTCGATGAGGAAATGCCCGACACCGGAGACGACTGGGTGCTGGCCGTGGAGGCCCTGCCTGGACAGTACGACCAGAGAGCGGATTCCTGCGCCCAGTGCATACAGCTTCTGGCGGGGGGCGACCGCCCCGCGGTGGCTGCGGCCAAAATATATATAATCGGCGGTAGGCTATCAGAAGACCAGAAGGAAGCGGTGCGAAAGCACCTTATAAACCCGGTGGAATGCAGGGAGGCGTCCCTGGAAAAGCCCACCACCCTCGCAAAGACTTACGATTCTCCCCCTCCGGTGAAAACCATAGAGGGTTTCCGCTCCGCCGGAGATGCGGAATTGGAAAAAATACTGCGGGAATACGGTCTGGCCATGGACATAGCGGACCTGCGTTTTATGCGTGACTGGTTCCGGGACCGGGAGGGCCGGGACCCCACGGAGGCGGAGCTTAAGATAACGGACACATATTGGTCCGACCACTGCCGGCACACCACCTTCAATACCCGGCTGGACAGGCTGGAAATTCAGGACAGGGCCGTGGCTTCGGCCTATGAGGAATACTTGAAGGTGCGCCGGGAAGTATATGCAGATAGGGAAAAGACCAGGCCCCTGACCCTCATGGATATGGGGACACTGGCCGCAAAGGCCCTGAAAAAGCGGGGCAAGCTGCCTGAGCTGGACGAGAGCGAGGAGATTAATGCCTGCTCAATACGTATAAAGGCCAATGTGAACGGGGAAAAGCAGGACTGGCTGCTGATGTTCAAAAACGAGACCCACAACCACCCCACCGAGATCGAGCCCTTCGGCGGGGCGGCCACCTGCATAGGCGGGGCCATAAGAGACCCCCTTTCCGGCAGAGCGTATGTGTACCAGTCCATGCGCATCACCGGCGCGGGGGACCCGGCGGTTCCCATTGAGGACACCCTGCCCGGCAAACTCCCCCAAAGGAGGCTTACTACCACCGCGGCGGCGGGCTACTCCTCCTACGGCAACCAGATAGGCCTGGCCACTGGCCTTGTCCATGAGTTTTACCACCCCGGCTATGTGGCCAAGCGCTTGGAGGCAGGGGCCGTGGTTGGCGCCGCCCCTGCGGAAAACGTGGTGCGGCAGGCTCCCCGGCCGGGGGATGTGGTCCTGCTTGTGGGCGGGCGCACCGGCAGGGACGGCATCGGCGGCGCGACGGGCTCATCCAAGACCCACGATTTAGGGTCCCTGTCCAACATGGCCTCCGAGGTGCAAAAGGGCAACGCGCCGGAGGAGCGAAAGATTCAAAGGCTGTTCCGCAAGGCCCATGTGGCCAGGATGATTAAACGCTGCAACGACTTCGGAGCCGGAGGAGTGTCGGTGGCCGTAGGCGAGCTGGCCGACGGGATGGATATTGACCTTGGCCGGGTTAGGAAAAAATACGAGGGTCTCAGCGGCACGGAGATTGCCCTTTCCGAATCCCAGGAGCGCATGGCCGTTGTCGTGGCGGCCTCCGACGCGGAAAGGTTTATTGCTGAGGCTGAGGAGGAAAACCTTGAGGCCTATGAAATAGCAAAAATTACCGATAAGGGCAGAATGACCATGTGGCATGAGGGAGCTGTTATCGCGGACCTGAGCCGCCAGTTTCTGTCCTCCAACGGCGCGCCGAAACATGCCGAAGCCGTAGTGCCTCCCCTAGGCATATATCCGGGGCCGGAGTATTCGGGCACATACATGGAGCGGCTGGAAGCACTGCTTTCCGACCTGCGCTTTTGCTCCCGCAGGGGGCTTTCCCAGCGCTTTGACAGCACGGTAGGCGCAGGCACGGTACTCATACCCTACGGAGGGCGGAACCAGGCGACTCCTGCCCAGGTTATGGCCGCCCTGCTGCCTGTGGAAAAGGGGGAAACCTCCACCTGTTCGGTAATGTCCTTTGGCTTTGACCCCTACGCTCTAGAGGCAAACCCATATGAAGGGGCCAGGAAGGCGGTGGTATCTTCCGTGGCGAAACTGGTGGCCGCAGGCTGCGACCCGCAAAAGGCCTACCTGTCCTTCCAGGAATATTTCGAACGTCTGGGGCGTGACCCCCTCCGCTGGGGCAAGCCCGTAAGCGCCCTGCTGGGCGCCTTTACCGCCCAGATGGAGTTGGAAGTTGCCGCCATCGGCGGTAAAGACTCCATGTCCGGCAGCTTTTTGGATATGGATGTGCCTCCCACACTTATTTCCTTTGCCATTGCCCCCTGCGAGGCGGAGAATATAATCTCCCCCGAATTTAAGGCCCAGGGCAGTTTCGTGTACCTTTTCCCACCGGGAGTAAGTATTGCGGAAACCCGCCGCGCCTGGCAGAATTTCAGAAACGCGGCGAAAAAGGATGCCATCCTCTCCGCCTGGGCAGTCACCGAGGGAGGATGCGCCGAGGGCCTGTTCAAAATGGCCGCGGGTAACCAGATTGGCTTTAAAGCCCCCGATGAGCTGGACCCGGAGATTCTGTTTAAGCCCTGCATAGGCGGAATAATTGCAGAGAGCACCCGCCCCCTGCCGGGGGCCATACTCCTTGGAGAGACAACCGGTGAGCCGGTTATTGCCATTGGAGACGAAAAGGCCGCCATCTCTGACCTGCGGCAGGCCTGGGAGGCCACTCTTGAGGGGGTTTTCCCCACAAAGGCCGGTGAGGATGTGGACGTGCCTGCCATAACTTACACAAAGCCCTGTGTGCTTGTAGCAAAAAACAGTTTTGCAAAGCCCCGGGCGGTGATACCCGTTTTCCCCGGCACCAACTGTGAGTACGATACTGCCCGGGCGATAGAGCGGGCCGGAGGCCGGGCGGAAATTGTGGTAATAAATAATCTAAGCCAGGAGCGTTTGGCCGATTCCGTCAAACGTCTGGAGAAAGCCATAAGGGACGCCCAGATGCTGATACTGCCAGGTGGTTTTTCCGGCGGAGACGAGCCCAGCGGTTCAGGGAAATTTATCGCCAGCTTTTTTCGAAACAGCGCTCTTACGGATGCGGTGCACGAGCTGCTGAAAAACCGTGACGGTCTTATCCTTGGCATATGTAACGGTTTTCAGGCTCTTATAAAGCTGGGGCTGGTGCCTTACGGGGAGATTCGGCCCATGGACGGAAGCGGCCCCACCCTGACATTTAATCTTATCGGCCGCCATCAGTCCGGCTATGTGACTACCCGTGTATCTTCGGTTATGTCGCCATGGCTCTCCCTGTGCAAGGTGGGAGAGATTTATACCATCCCCGTCTCCCACGGCGAGGGACGCTTTGTGGCATCACGGGAAATGCTGGACAGGCTTATCCAAAACGGTCAGATTGCCACCCAATATACTGACCATGATGGGAATCCTACCACGGACATCGAATTTAACCCCAACGACTCAATGCTGGCTGTGGAGGGCATTACAAGCCCTGACGGGCGGGTGCTGGGCAAGATGGGCCATACGGAGCGCTGCGGCTACTACGTGGGCATTAACGTCCCCGGCAACAAGTGGCAGCCTATCTTCGAATCCGGTGTAGAATATTATAAATAATTATATATTCTGGCAAGGGTGGTAGGTTGGGTGAAAAACCAATGATTAAATTCCTCTTTCAGAAGTTCAAACGCTTCCTTACCTTTGGAATGGTGGGCTGTATTAACACACTGGTAGATTTTCTGGCCTTCACCTTTTGCCACAGCCTTCTGATGCTTTCGCCGGAATTCAGCCAGGCGGTGGGTTATGCCAGCGGCATAACCAGCAGTTTCCTGCTTAACCGCAACCTTACCTTCAGGGACGGCAGGGGCCGCCCCCTGGAGCAGTTTATACGGTTCCTGTTAGTAAATGGCAGTTCTCTTGCCCTCAGCGTAATCCTTATATCGGTTCTTACGGATATTGGGGTGAACCCGTATCTTGCGAAGATTGGGATAACGGTGATTCTAGGAGTTTGCAACTACTTCGGCAATAAGCTCATCGTATTTAGAGTTCGGAAAGGAAGGGAAGACCATGAATGACAGGGAACTTCTGAACCTGGCCAGGGATGCGGCAAAAAATGCCTATGCGCCCTATTCCAATTTCCCGGTGGGCGCGGCTCTGGAGTGCGAGGACGGCTCTGTGTTTGTGGGCTGCAACGTGGAAAACGCGGCGTATGGAAACACCATATGCGCGGAGCGGGTGGCCATTGCAAAGGCCGTCAGCGAAGGGCACAGGAACTTTAAACGCATTGCAATTTATGGGGATGGGCAAAACTACTGCATGCCCTGCGGGACATGCCGGCAGTTTATGGTAGAGTTTTCTGACGAAATCGAGGTACTCAGCGCAAAAACGGGAGGGCGCTATGTGAGCTATAAGCTGAAAGAGCTGCTGCCCCGCGCCTTTCGCCTTTAATTGGAGCATGTTATGAATCTCGAACAGTTGAAAATCTTCATATCTGTGGTGGAACACCGCAGTTTTACAAAAGCGGCAGAGAGTCTTTACATAAGCCATTCCACCACTAGCAGGAATGTGGCCGCCCTGGAGGAGTATCTGGGAGTGCAGCTGCTTCTCCGGGACAACCGTTCAGTAAGGTTGACCACTGCAGGGGAAATACTGTATAATGAAGGGGTCAAGCTCCTGAAAAAAATCGAGTCCATAGAAAGCTCGGTTAAAAACGCGGGCCTGGGGATTTTCGGCAAGCTCTCCGTGGCCACCGTGGATTTGTACTTTCAGGAGCTGTGGAACGGGTACGACGACTTTTGCAGGGAATACCCGCAGGTGGTGCTGGCGATGTATACCCGGAGCATCACCGAAATATGCCCCCTGGTGAACGGGGGCGAGGTAGATGTGGGCGTGACCTTTTCCTACGCCCTGCCTGACGATTTGAGCGAGTTCGACATCAGGACGGTGGCCCGGGAGAGTTTTTGCGTCGTAGCCTCGCCTGCCCACCATCTTGCAGAGAAAAAGCGCCTGAAGCTGTCGGACCTGCGGAGCACCAATTATATATCTCTGCCCTTTGAGAATTACAATTTCATTAAAGACCCGGAACAGCAGGCCAGGTTTGCGCTGGCCGTCAGGGAGAAGTCCGTTGTGCCTACACTGGAGTCCCTTTTCCTTCAGGTCAGGTCCGGAAACGGCGTGTCTCTTGTACCCCGGCCGGTGGCGAGGGGGCTTGGAGAGAGCTGCGAGATATTGGATATTGAGGACTTGGACACTTCTTTCGACGTAGTTCTTATCTGGCGTTTGGACAACCTGAATCCCACTTTGCCTCTTTTCGTGGACACTGTTATGAAACGGTTGGAAGAAAAGGCGGAGAAAGAGAAGACAGAATAATAAAACAGCAGAGGATAAGATATGAGACGGATTAAGACAGTGAAGATATCTGCGCTGATACTGGTGCTGACAATCATATTGCAACTGCCTGCGGCCGCCCTTGCGGGCTCCAGCACGAGATTTTCCGATGTGCCTTCCGGCACATGGTACGAGGACTACATGCAAAAGCTCATATGGCTTGAAATTATCAAGGGCTACCCCGACGGGACCTTTAAGCCCGACAACAAGGTTACCAGGGGCGAGTTTCTTAAAATGATCACCATAGCTGCGGAACTGTATACCACCACAAAACCCAAGGAGAAGCATTGGGCGGCGGAATACTGGCAGATGGCCTACGAGAACGAGCTTCTCAGCATACAGACCACGGATGCCAAGGGTAATATGGTCGTTACCACGCTGTTTCCCTGCACCAAAGCCGCGCTGGATGCCTACATCACCCGCTATGAGATGGCTTTCCTCATATACAATACCATTTATAATATATATTGCGAAAACATGATGGTCCTTATGGATGCGGAGAAAAACATAACGGACTATTCCACCATGGATAAAAACTTCAGGAATGTTGTCGCCCAGACTTACGCAAAGGGCATCATTACCGGCTATAAGAACTCCGTAGGAGTCAAGGATGGAGCCTTTGCCGGAGACAGAAACATGACTCGTGCGGAGGCCTGCGCGGCTATTGTGCGCCTGCTCTGGGGCCCCGAGCGGAAGAAAGTGGATTTCGCAAAGGAAAGCGAGCAGTCAAAGCCCACCGGCGACTTTGTCTCCTTCGCCTTTAAATACAGGAATATGAGCGTGGAAGAGCGCCGCCTGGCCCTCTTTGGAAACGCGAACAAGACTCACTTTACAAGCGCCTCAGACGCTGCTGGCTACATTGTGCCGGTAGAGATAAGAACCTGGTGGCTCAACAGCGACGGCTCAAAAACTACAAAGTATAGAACTGTCGAGGTACATAAGCTGGTTGCTGAAGAAGTTAAGCTAATTTTTGAAGAAATATACAACGACCCTGAGCGATTCCCTATCAAGGATATCGGCGGCGCCAGATATTCAGACGCCCTCCGACACAGCTGGGGCTGCGCCATTGATATAAACCCCAATGAAAACTACTACCTGCAGTACGCCACGGGATATCGGGTTGGAAACCTCTGGGAGCCCGGCGTGAATCCCTACTCGATAACGCCCAACGGCAGCGTTGTCCGTGCCTTTGCCAAATACGGATGGGGCTGGGGCGGCCAGGGCTGGTCCTCCGGCGTGGACTACATGCACTTCAGCATCCTGGCTTCCGGCGGCTGATGAGCCCGACAAGGGGCTTTGATTCCCGAAAATGCCGCATATTTCCTGCTCTTACAGAAATTAAAAATAAAAAATGTCCCAAAAAGATAAATTCCCCCTTGACACGAAGGGGGAATTTTGCTATTCTACTAGAGCGCTTATTGGAGAAGTGTACCTAAAAGCGAAAGAATGCGATGAAGCAGGAGATTGCTCGGTCTGACGAGGTAACTTCTGTGGAGTATGTCCGCTGCCAGCTTAACGGCTGGCGGGAAATCGGGCGGCTGAGATTTTCTCTGTACAGGCGTATATCGTCTGACTGGGTGGACCGGCCAAAAGAGCCGGTTTGTTTTTCGGTTAGAGTTTGATACGCACGGTTGAGTGTACAGAAAATTCTCATCCGTACGAAAGCAGTGCCCAATGCTGCAATAACGTACGTTCAGGAGGAAAAAATATGGCAACAAGCAACAAGAAAATGATCCGCATTAGACTCAAGGCTTATGATTACCAGCTTATTGACAAGGCTGCAGAGACCATTGTGGAAACCGCAAAGCGCACGGACGCAAAGGTTTCCGGGCCCATCCCTCTGCCCACCAAGAAGGAAGTCATCACGATTCTGCGGGCCGTCCATAAGTATAAGGACAGCCGCGAGCAGTTTGAGCGCAGGACGCACAAGCGCCTGATTGACATCATCAACCCCACTCAGAAGACTGTTGAGGCCCTGATGTCCTTGGAACTGCCGGCGGGCGTAGAGATTGAGATTAAGCTGTAAACAACGGTTTTCGTCTTGGCTCCGCAGCGTCCCTCGCGACCGCTGCGGCAAAACCCTGCAGTGGAAAACACGACCACTGGAAGGCTATTATAGCTGTTATAATTTAGGTACACCAATAAAACGTAAATAACCCGAAGGCCTGCAATTTGAGTGAGCGGGCCGGGTCATGTTAGCAGCCTCTGTCGGACGCCCATTGAAAAAAGATGGGGGGAGCAGCGCAAGTAGTCTCCGGGATGGCGGAAACGGAGACGGGGGCGCTGCTTGCGCGATACGCGAGCTAACCAATAACCTGAAGGAGGAAATAGAAATGAAAAAGGCTATCATCGGCAAAAAGATCGGCATGACCCAGATCTTCGATGAAGCGGGCAAGGTTGTTCCGGTAACCGTCATTGAAGCTGGCCCCTGCGTCGTTGTTCAGAAGAAGACCAACGAAAAAGATGGTTACACTGCTGTCCAATTGGGATTTGAAGATGTGCTGGAACGCAAGATTACAAAGCCTGTAAAGGGACACTTTGACAAGGCTGGGGTAAGCTATAAGAAATACCTGAAGGAGTTTAGGCTGGAAGACTGCAATTCCCTGAATGTTGGTGACGTAGTAAAGGCTGATGTTTTCGCCGAGGGCGACAGAGTTGACGTCACGGGCATTTCCAAGGGTAAGGGATTTGCCGGCGTTATTAAGCGCCACGGCGCACGCCGTATTGCCGCCAGCCATGGTGCCGGCCCTGTCCACCGCCATACCGGTTCCATGGGCGCTGCCGCTACGCCGTCCCGTATCTTCCCCGGCAAGATAGGCGCGGGACACATGGGTGCGGAGCAGGTCACTGTCCAGAACCTTGATGTTGTGAAGGTGGACCCTGAACTCAACATGATCGTTGTCCGCGGTGCGATTCCCGGTCCCAAGGGCGGAATTGTATACATCAAAGACACGGTCAAGAAAGGCTAAGGAAAGGAGAGAGTGAAATGCCTAAAGCTTTAGTATATAACATGGCCGGCGAGCAGGTCGGCGAGGTCCAGCTCTCCGAAGCCGTTTTCGGCATCGAGCCCAACGAGCATGTTCTTCACGATGCTGTAAAGAACTACCTGGCCAATCAGAGACAGGGTACACAGAGCGCCCTGACCCGCGCAGAAGTTTCCGGCGGAGGCAGAAAGCCCTGGCGCCAGAAGGGCACGGGTCGTGCCCGGGCGGGCTCCATCAGAGCGCCCCACTGGACTCACGGCGGTGTCGCCTTTGCGCCCAAGCCCCGTGATTACAGCTACTCCCTGAACAAGAAGGAAAAGCGGCTGGCCCTTAAGAGCGCCCTGTCCTCCAAGGCTGCAGAAGGAAACATCATCGTCATTGACGAGCTGAAGATGGACGAGATTAAGACCAAGACCTTTAAGAACTTCCTTGATAAGATTCAGGTCACCGGCAAGGCGCTGGTAATCACCCGCGAGGTAGACGAAAAAGTGGTTAAGAGCGCCCGGAATATCCCCGGTGTCACCACCACCATTGCCACCATCCTTTCGCCCTACGAGATACTGAACAGCCGCAAGCTTGTTGTCGACAAGGCTGCGCTGGAGAAAATCGAGGAGGTGTACTCCTAATGAAATCACCTTATGATATCATTATCCGGCCAATCATCACCGAGCAGTCCATGGAAGACCTGGACATCAAGAAGTACGTGTTTGAAGTGGCCAAGGATGCCAACAAAATAGAGGTTAAGAAGGCCATCGAGGAGATTTTTGGCGTAACCGTAATTAAGGTCACCACTACCAATGTCAGGGGCAAGAAGAAGCGCACCGGCGCTTATCCCGCAGGTTACACAGCTTCTTGGAAAAAGGCCGTTGTCAAGCTCAGCGAAGATTCCAAGAACATTGAAATCTTCGAAGGTATGGCGTAAGGGAGGAAACTTAAGATATGTCTATAAAAACTTACCGGCCTACCACTCCGGCCCGCAGAAATATGTCAGTATCGGGTTTTGAGGGCATTGACAAGCATGCCAAACCCGAAAGAAAACTGGTTGAGATTCTGAAGAAGAAATCCGGCCGCAACAGTTATGGACGGATTACAGTCCGCCACCAGGGCGGCGGAAACAAGCGCAAGTACCGCATCATAGACTTCAAGCGCAACAAGCTGGATGTTCCCGGTACGGTCCTGCGCCTGGAATACGACCCCAACCGCAGCGCCAATATTGCGCTGGTTGAATATCCCGACGGGGAGCGCCGTTACATTCTCGCCCCTGTGGGCCTGAAAGCAGGAGATACAGTAGTGGCTTCCGCCTCTGCCGATATCAAGCCCGGCAACGCCCTGCCGATTCAGAACATCCCTGTTGGTACCTTTATTCATAACATTGAGCTGTATCCCGGCAAGGGCGGGCAGCTTGTCCGCAGCGCCGGTACTGCCGCCCAGCTCATGGCTAAAGAGGGCAACATGGCCCAGCTTAGACTTCCTTCCGGCGAATACCGCAAGGTGCGCATCGACTGCATGGCCACCATCGGCCAGGTGGGGAATATTGATCACGCAAACGTCTCCATCGGTAAGGCGGGCCGCAAGCGCCACATGGGCTGGAGGCCCACTGTTCGTGGTTCTGCAATGAACCCTGTTGACCACCCACACGGCGGCGGCGAGGGCAAGTCGCCCGTCGGACGTCCGGGCCCTGTCACTCCCTGGGGCAAGCCCACTCTGGGATACAAGACCCGCAAGGCCAACAACCCCACCGATCAATTCATAGTTAAGCGTCGCAGTTCCAAGCAAGGAGGGAGATGAGTAAATGAGCAGAAGTGTTAAGAAAGGCCCCTTCGCAGCTCCCCATCTGTTGAAGAAGGTCGAAGAATTAAATAAAACAGGTGAAAAGAAAGTCATCAAGACTTGGAGCCGCGCTTCAACCATTTTCCCGTCCTTTGTTGGTCACACCATCGCGGTACACGATGGGCGCAGGCATGTGCCCGTATACATTACGGAAGATATGGTCGGTCACAAACTGGGCGAGTTTGCACCCACCAGGACCTTCCGTGGCCATGCCGGAAGCAAAACCGGAAAATAAGGAGGAGATTAAATGGAAGCAAGAGCGAATCTTAAATATGCGCGCATATCTCCCCGGAAGGTCAAGATAGTTTGTGATCTTATCCGCGGTAAGGATACAAAGACCGCAGAGGCTATTTTGATGCAGACGCCAAAAGCGGCCAGCGGGCTTATGCTTAAGCTGCTCCGCAGCGCAGTGGCAAACGCAGAAAACAACCACCAAATGGACCCCGACAAGCTCTATGTCTCCGAGACCTATGTGAGCCCTGGCCCCATCCTCAAGAGGGGAAGGCCCAGAGCACAAGGCCGGTTTTACAGAATTAACAAGAGAACCAGCCACATCACTATAGTTGTGGCCGAGAGAGAATAGGGAGGAGGCATAGTATGGGTCAAAAAGTTCATCCCCACGGTCTGCGCGTGGGCGTAATCAAAGACTGGGATTCCCGGTGGTATGCCCGCGACGACAAGGTGGCCGACCTTATAATAGAGGATTATAAAATCCGCAAATACCTGAAAGAGACCCTGTATTCCGCAGGTGTTCCAAAGATAGAGATTGAACGCGACAGCGCCAAGGTTCGCATATTTATCCACTGCTCTCGTCCCGGTCTGGTAATCGGCAAGGGCGGTACGGAGATAGAGCGCCTGAGGCAGTCTGTTGAAAAAATGATTGGCAAGCCCGTTGCCATTTCAATTGTGGAAGTCCGCACTCCGGACACCAACGCCCAGCTGGTGGCTGAAAACATTGCCCAGCAGCTGGAAAAGCGTATCAGTTTCAGAAGAGCCATGAAGAATGCCATGGCCCGCGCCATGCGCATGGGGGCCAAGGGTATTAAAATCATGGTCTCCGGCCGTCTCGGCGGCGCCGAAATTGCCCGCAGCGAAAGCTATCACGAGGGCACCATTCCCCTTCAGACCATCAGAGCCGACATCGATTACGGCTTTGCCGAAGCTGCCACCACCTATGGCCGCATCGGAGTTAAGGTTTGGATATACAAGGGCGAGGTGCTCAGCCAGACCCTGCGCACAACTCCCCGCACGCTGGATTTGAGCCGCCGGAACGAGCGTCGCCGGGGCGACAGGCGTGAAAGGAAGGGCCAGGGCGGAGCCCGCAACCGTCGGGGAGGTCATTCCACCCGCACGGCAGCATCTGCCGATACCCCCACGGAAGGAGGCAATGCATAATGCTTTTGCCTAAGAGAGTTAAATACCGTAAGGTCCAGCGCGGCCGTATGAAGGGTAAGGCCACCCGCGGCAATACGATTTCCTATGGTGAGTACGGCCTGATGGCGACAGAGCCCAGCTGGATAACATCCAACCAGATAGAAGCCGCCCGTATTGCCATGACCCGTTATACGAGGCGTGGCGGTAAAGTATGGATAAAGATATTCCCCGACAAGCCGGTAACCGCGAAACCTGCCGAGACCCGTATGGGTTCCGGTAAGGGTTCTCCTGAATACTGGGTTGCAGTTGTAAAGCCCGGTCGTATCCTTTTCGAGATTGCCGGGGTAAGCGAGGAAGTTGCCCGGGAGGCCCTGCGCCTTGCCAGCCACAAGCTGCCCTGCAAGACTAAGTTTGTAAAGCGTGAAGACCAGGCAGAGTCTGAGACAGGTGGTGAATAAGATGAAGGCAAGTGAAATGCGCGGCATGTCCGCGGCTGAGCTTCAGGAAAAGCTTAAAGAGCTCAAAAAGGATCTTTTTATGCTTCGCATGCAGCATGCGACCAATCATCTTGACAACCCCGTCAAGATCTCCGCTGTGCGGCGTGATATTGCCCGAGTCAAGACCGTTATTCGCGAAAAGCAGCTCGAGCAGATGAGGAGGTAACCAAATATGAGTGGAGCAAGAACAACTTCCCGCAAGACCCGCGTTGGCAAGGTCGTGTCCGACAAAATGGACAAGACGGTTGTCGTAACAGTGGAGATGCGTGTTGCCCATCCCCTTTATAAAAAGATTATAAACAGAACCTACCGCCTGAAGGCTCATGACGAAAACAATGAGTGCAGAATTGGTGATATAGTCAAAGTTATGGAGACCCGCCCCTTGTCCCGGGACAAGAGATGGCGCGTGGTCGAAATTATAGAGAAGGCAAAGTAAGGAGGCGCCGAAATGATACAACAGGAATCATATCTGAAGGTAGCCGACAATACCGGCGCCAAAGAAATAAAGTGCATCAGAGTTCTGGGCGGCTCCAAGCGCAGATATGCCAACATCGGCGATGTAATTATAGCTTCTGTTCGTAAGGCAGCCCCCGGCGGCTCTGTCAAGAAGGGCGATGTCGTCCGCGCCGTTGTGGTACGCACGGCAAAGGGAGTTCGCCGTCCTGACGGCACATATGTTCGTTTCGACGAGAATGCCGCCGTTCTCATCCGAGAGGACAAGAATCCCCGCGGCACCCGTATCTTTGGCCCCGTTGCCCGTGAGCTCCGCGACAAGGATTTCATGAAAATCCTGTCCCTGGCTCCTGAAGTCATATAGGAGGGCTGGAAGATGAATGTAAGAAAAGACGATATAGTTGTTGTCCTGTCCGGCAAGGACAAGGGAAAAAGAGGCAAGGTCCTTGCTGCCTTTCCCAAGAGCGGCAAGGTTATAGTGGAAGGCGTTAACATAGCCTCCAAGCACCAGAAGCCCCGGAAACAGGGGGAAGAAGGTGGCATAATCAAGAAGGAAACCCCAATTTACGCCTGCAAAGTCATGCGTATCTGCCCCAAGTGCGACAAGCCCACCAGAGTGGGTCACAAGATCCTTGAGGACGGCACAAAGGTCAGGGCATGCAAAAAATGCGGCGAGGCCATATAGGAGAGGAGAGAGACTTAAATGGCAAGATTAAAGAAAAAGTACCTTGAGGAAGTCGCTCCCGCTCTTATGCAGAAATTTGGCTACAAGAACTCCATGCAGATTCCCAGACTGGAGAAGATAGTCATTAGCGTAGGCTGCGGCGACTGTAAGGACAACGCCAAGGCGCTGGACGCCGTTGTACGTGACATAACCATGATAGCCGGACAGAAGGCCGTAGTCACAACTGCTAAAAAATCAGTGGCAAACTTCAAGGTCCGTGCTGGAATGAAAATTGGAGTTAAGGTAACCCTGCGCAAAGACCGCATGTGGGAATTCCTTGACAGGCTGTTTAACGTTGCCCTTCCCCGTGTTCGCGACTTCCGCGGCATTTCTCCGGACGCATTTGACGGGCGCGGCAACTACAACCTGGGTCTCAAGGAACAGATAATCTTCCCTGAGATTGATTACGACAAGATTGAGAAGCTGCGTGGTATGAACATTGCGATTTGCACCACTGCCAAGACAGATGAAGAGGCCAGAGAGCTCTTAAGGCTTCTGGGCGCCCCCTTCGTCCAAGCTTAGGAGGTAAACTATGGCAAAGAAATCTTTAAGAATAAAGCAGCAGGCCCCGCCAAAGTTCTCCACCAGACGGTATAATCGTTGCAAGATCTGCGGTCGGCCTCACGCTTACCTGCGCAACTTCGGCGTTTGCCGTATTTGCTTCCGGGAACTGGCCTATAAGGGACAGATCCCCGGCGTGAGAAAGGCATCCTGGTAAGAGGCCGCCCGGGCATGTTAAGGCCGGTGCCGACGGTTGCGGAGTTTATCCCGCTCCGGCGTTTGCCGAGACTGCCCCAGGCGCCCCTGCCCAGCACGAAGCAAACATTATAGGACGGCGAAAGGCCGAACCATGAGGCTCGGAACCTCGCCGCCTGAACAGACGAATCGTCTGTAACTCTAATAAGGAGGAAAATAAATGCAAGTTACTGATCCCATTGCCGATATGCTGACTCGCATCCGCAATGCAGTTAATGCCAAGCATGAAACAGTGGATATCCCCGCCTCCAAGATGAAGAAGGCAATTGCCGAGATACTGCTGGAAGAGGGATATATAAAGAACTATCAGCTGATTGACGACGGCACTCAGGGAATTATCCGCATAACACTTAAATATCTTCCCGGCAAGGAGAACGCCATTACCGGCCTTCGCAGGGTGTCGAAACCCGGCCTGCGCGTGTATGCCGGTGCTGACGAGCTGCCCCGCGTGCTCCGGGGCCTGGGCATTGCCATAATCTCTACTTCCAAGGGCATCATGACCGACAAGAAGGCTCGCAAGGAGCATGTCGGCGGCGAAGTCCTGGCCTTTGTCTGGTAAGGGAGGGCGTGAGTATGTCAAGAATAGGAAGATCACCCATTACCCTGCCCGCCGGTGTGGAAGTAACGGTGGACAGTTCAAATCATATCACTGTAAAGGGACCCAAAGGTACTCTGGAGCGCGATTTGGTCCCACAGATGAAAGTCGAAGTTGATGGCAACGTAGTAAAAGTTTTTCGTCCCGACGACGACAAGAAAAACAGGGCCCTTCACGGGCTTACGAGAACGCTCATAGCCAACATGGTGGAAGGCGTGACAAACGGTTTCTCCAAAACCCTTGAAATTCAGGGCGTTGGCTACAGGGCTGCCAAGGAAGGCAAAAAGCTGGTTATGAACCTTGGTTTTTCACATCAGGTTATTATCGAAGAAGTGCCTGGTATTACCGTTGAGGTTCCCAGCCCCAACCAGATAATCATCAAAGGTATAGACAAACAGTTGGTCGGCCAGTTTGCGGCAGACGTCAGGAGCAAGAAGCCGCCGGAGCCCTACCAGGGCAAAGGTATCAGGTATGCTAACGAGCACGTACGCCGCAAGGAAGGCAAGACCGGTGCTAAATAAAGGGAGGTGTGCCTAAATGATTAACAGACCTGATACAAGAACTCAGCGCGATAAGCGCCATAAGAGAGTCCGTGCGAAGATATCCGGCACGCCCGAAAAACC
>JBMNQG010000040.1:0-21330 GCA_050944015.1 Oscillospiraceae bacterium | reverse complement strand
GCCCTTTGTGCC
Organism: Oscillospiraceae bacterium; assembly: GCA_050944015.1. Taxonomy (GTDB): domain Bacteria; phylum Bacillota; class Clostridia; order Oscillospirales; family Oscillospiraceae; genus DUOX01. Next base: position 21,318 of record JBMNQG010000040.1, on the reverse strand, counting down.
GGAGGATGTCAGGCAGAGGACGGCCCGCTGCGAGAAAATACTGAAGCTCCAAAGCCTGGGGCTGAAAAAACGCATTGAGCACTCCGGCGCAAGGCGCATGGTGCTGGGCGTGTCCGGCGGTTTGGATTCCACTCTGGCCCTGCTGGTCTGCGCCCGGACTGCGGATATGTTCCAAATGCCCCGCAGCAGCGTTATAGCCGTTACCATGCCCTGCTTTGGCACCACCCAAAGGACCAAGTCCAACGCCATGCTTCTGGCGGAGCGCCTGGGCGCCGAGCTGAGGGTTGTGGATATAAGCAGGTCGGTTCTGCAGCATTTTGAGGACATAGGGCATAATTTTGAGGAGAAAAACGCGGTATTTGAGAACGCCCAGGCCCGGGAACGGACCCAGGTGCTTATGGACATAGCCAACGGGGAAAAAGGAATCGTAGTTGGGACCGGAGACATGTCGGAGCTGGCCCTGGGCTGGGCCACGTATAACGGGGACCACATGTCCATGTACGGAGTAAACGCCGGAGTGCCGAAAACCCTGATACTGCATCTGGTGGCCTATGTGGCGGACACCTGCGGGGACGCGGAGCTGGAAAAGGTGCTGAGGGATATTCTGGATACCCCCGTAAGCCCCGAGCTGCTGCCTGCGGAGGAGGGAGAAATATCCCAGAAGACCGAGGATATCGTGGGACCATACGAGCTCCACGACTTTTTCCTTTACTACATTGTGCACCGGGGCTACGAGCCGGAAAAGGTGCTGCGCCTGGCCATGTACGCCTTTGAGGGCAAATATGAGCGGGAGACGGTGTTAAAATGGCTCCGGATCTTTATAAGGCGCTTTTTTGCCCAGCAGTTTAAGCGCTCCTGCCTGCCCGACGGCCCCAAAGTCGGATGCCTGAGCCTTTCTCCCAGGGGAGACTGGAGGCAGCCCTCCGACGCCTCCGCCGCCCTTTGGCTGGAGAGGCTGGAGAAACTGTAAATCGAATCCGTAAATAAAATGAGGGATACCATATCCGGTATCCCTCATTTTTTGCATTTAATAGAGATTTATCTCAGGGAAAGCTTGGGAACCTGCTTTCGGGCGTTGCCTCGCTTTTCGTTCCGGGCTTTTCTTCGTCAAATGTTATGCTCAGCTCCAGATATTCTCCTGAGCGGTAGACTTTCAGAGTTGCCGTATCGCCGGCCCTGTATTTCTTTTTGGCGACCACCAGGTCGGAGGTAGACTTGATTTCCCGGCCGTCAATCTCCGTTACTATATCTCCCACTTTAAGGCCAGCTCTGGCTGCGCAGCTGTCGCCGTCCAAGGCGTAGACGAAGGCGCCCTCAACCATGTTGTAATACTGCGCCACACTGGAAGGAACGGTGGTGACGGTGATGCCCATATAGGCCTTGCCGCTTACATAGCCTTTCTCGATAAGCTCCTGGGCGATGCTCACGGCGTCGTTGATGGGAATTGCGAAGCCCAGGCCCTCTACTCCGGCGGATCTGTATTTTGCGGTTACTATGCCTATTACCTGACCCATGCTGTTGTAAACGGGGCCCCCGGAGTTGCCGCTGTTAACGGCGGCGTCTATCTGGAACATGTTGATGGTGGTGCTCTCCTCGGTGGAAATCTCCCGGTCAAGGGCGCTTACCATGCCGAAGGTCATGGTATATGCCAGCTCGCCAAGAGGATTGCCTACGGCGTAGACCCATTCGCCCACCTGCATTTTGTCGCTGTCCCCGACAACGACGGGGTTTAGGCCTTGAGCGTCTATTTTGAGCACGGCAATGTCGTTGTCCGGTTCGCTGCCCACAATGGTGGCTGGATATGTGTCCCCGGTGTAAAGCCTCACATAAACGTCATATCCGCCCAAATCGGCGTCCTCAATAACGTGATAGTTTGTGATGATGTAGCCGTCCTCGGAGTAGATGAAGCCGCTACCGGTGACGGAGGCAGAGGAGGTAATGCCAAAGGCGTTTGTCCTCGTAATCTCCGTGGTGATACCCACAGTCTGAGAGCAGGCCAGGGTATAAATCTCAGTGGGACTCATAACGTCCCCGGTTACTATGGGCGTGACCGGAGCAGGTGTCTGGGCACTCTGGCTGGGGGTGACGCTGGGGGCTGCGGTGGATTTGGGAGGCTCTGTTACCGCGGGCTCAGAATTAATTTCCGGCAGGTAATTGACTGCAAAGGCTCCTGCCACTCCTCCAAGCAGGGCGCAAACCAGGCACATGGCGACTATTTTTGCCGTGAGGCGGCCTTCCTTTTTTTTTCTGGATTTTTCGCGCTTTTCAGGAGGGGTGTAATAGTATCGGCGGACAGGAGATGAATCGGCAGGGCCGTAGCTGGCGTCGGAATAGTACCTGTTTCCGCTCTCCGGGCGGACATAATGGTATTCGCCGGTTTCCCTGTCAAAGCTGCCTCGCGCTGAATCCTGGGAGTCGTCGGGCTTTTTATATGGCTCATATGGATTGTACATAAAATGTTCCTCCATTCGACGGGATGTAGCCACAAACTTAAATTATTATTTATATCACGCACATGGTAATACATACTTATGTCAAGATAATGAACAATATTGGAATTTATTTAAAACAAATATATGGGTTATTTTAATTAATACTTCATTATCCCTTTCCTAGCTGGACGTTCCGCCTGTAGCTGGCTTCCGCCGCCCGGGCCACAAGCTCGTAAAGGCCGCCCTCTTCCAGAATCCGGACACCCTCAATGGTGGAACCGCCGGGGGAGCAGACGGCGTTTTTAAGCTCCTCCGGACTTTTGTTCGTCTCAAGAATCATGGCTGCGGCGCCCAGAACCGCGTTGGCGGCGCAGTTCAGGCCGATTGCGTAAGGAAGCCCGGCGGTCTGGGTGCCCTTTGCAACAGCGTCAATGAACATGTAGGCGTAAGCCGGGGCGCAGCCGGCGGCCACGCAGCCGGAATCCATAAGGGACTCGGGTATGATTTGGAAACTGCCGGCGGCATTGAGTATGTCCATCAGCCAGGACACATGCTTTTCGTCTTTTTCCGAAGCGGAGATAAGAATCATGCCGTGCCCAATGGCGCAGGGGGTGTTGGGGAGTATGCGGATGATGGGCACGGGTTTGTCAAGGCATCTGGCAAGGGAGTCTATGGTTACGCCGGCGGCCACGGTGACTAGAACCTGTTCGCCCGTGAGGACAGGGGAAAGCTCCTTGGCAACCTGATGTATGTCCTGAGGCTTGACGGCCAACACCACAAAGTTTGCATCCCTGGCCGCCTCCTGATTATTTGATGCCAAATGGCAGCCCAGCCTGTCCGCCAGGCTTTTTGCTTTTTCCAGACTCCGGTTGGTTACAATAATCCTGTCCGGCCCCATGGATTTGCAGGCCGCTGCGGCCAGCGCGGAGCCCATATTCCCGGTACCGATGAAACTGATAATGTATTTCATACTTAAAACCTCTCGCAAGCCGTTTTTTATATCCTAATCATTGTTTATTATTCTCACATTCATGTTATTATAAGACAACTTTATGCCCTTTTCCTCAAAAATGCTGCGTATATCTTCGTTCAGTGCGCAGAAAACCTCCCAATGGTCGGCGTTTTTTACCCATGCCCGGAGGGAAAACTCCAGAGAGCCCTCCCCAAAGGAGACCAGATGAACCTGGGGGGCCGGTTCCCGAAGCACCTTCGGGTGGCGCAAGGCCGCTTGGAGAAGGGCCGATTTTACCTCCCCGGTGGGGCTGTCGTATGAGGTTTTTACGTTTATTTCAACCCGCCTCTCCGGCTGGCTGGAGTAGTTCAGTATTTTTGCGGCCACAACGTCTTTGTTGGGGATGAACACCAGCTTGTTGTCCAGGGTTATGATTTTGGTATAAAAAAGCCCTACGTCCCGGACGGTGCCGGTAAGGCCGCCCAGTTCCACGAAATCGCCGGAGGTAAAGGGCTTTGTAGCCAGGATGGTCACGCCGGAAAACAGATTGGACATGATGTCCTGAAGGGAAAGGGAGAGGGCAAGGCCAGCCACGCTCAGTATGGCTACAAGAGAGGCGGTGGGGATGCCCAGACTGTCCGCCACAATGATGATTGCCAGGGCCCACAGGCTGATTTTCAGCGCCGAGCGGATGAAGCTTTTAAGGCTGTTATCCATTTTGCTCCGCTTAAGGAGCCTTGAGGCCACGCGGGAGAGTATTTTTATTGCAATCAGGCATACCAGAAATACCAGCACCGCCGAAAGCAGCGTTGCCAGGGACAGCCTGCCGATGCTCACCGTCTCAAAGGAATCGAATAGTTTTAAAATGTCCAAGGTAATTCCCCCAATAGCCAGATGGTAATGCTTTTATTCTATCACGGTTTGTGCTATTATGCTATAATAACAGCTTTTGAGGTGAAATATGAAGAAAATTAATACTCTGCTGACGGCACTTCCTCTCCGGGAGGACCAAAAGGAGCGTTTGAAACAGCTCCTGCCCGATACGGAGATAATTTTCCGGGGTTTTATGAAAGCCGAAAAAGAGGAGGTTTTAAAGGCCGACGTAATTTTCGGAAACGTGGAGCCGGAATATATCGCCTGCGCGGAAAAACTTAAGTGGGTGCAGCTCGCCACCGCCGGCAGCGACAACTATGCGCCCGTCGTTCCCGCGGGCGTGCTCCTGACCAACGCCACTGGTTCCTATGGGCCGGCAATATCCGAATACATGCTGGCGGTGCTGCTCTCTTTGCTTAAAAGGCTGCCCGAGTATTACGAAAATCAGAAGAAGGGGCTTTGGAGATATGAGGGAACTGTGAGCGCCATAGAAAACTCCGTGTGCCTTGTGGTGGGCATGGGGGACATTGGCGGCAGCTTCGCCAGAAAAATGAAGGCTTTGGGCGCCTACACAATCGGAGTGCGGAGAAGGGACATGAGAAAGCCCGAATACGTGGACGAGCTCTATGGCATGGATGCCCTAAACAAGCTCCTGCCCCGGGCGGACGTTGTGGCCTTGAGTCTTCCCCAGTCTCCCGAGACTAGGGGCATTATGAACGCCGGAAGGCTGTCCCTTATGAAGAAAGGGAGCATACTCATAAACGTGGGCAGGGGCAGCGCGGTGGACCAAACCGCCCTGGCCGATGCCCTGAACAGCGGGCACCTGGGCGGCGCCGCCCTGGACGTGGCCGTGCCCGAGCCCCTTCCGCCGGACGACCCCATATGGAAGGCGAAAAATATATTGATAACCCCTCACGTGTCCGGGGGATGGAGCCTCCCCAGCACGCTTGACAGGGTCATGGATATTTTCCTGGAAAACCTGAAGGCCTGGCAGGAGGACAGGCCCATGAGAAACCTGGTGGACCCTGAGAGCGGTTACCGCAGAACTATGGAATAAGGGACAATGAGGCATGAAGCGCCGGTTTTTCTAAATTTGCAATCAATAGTATAACTATTCTTGTTGCAGTTTCAAGATTTTTATAGGAAAAAGACCTGCCGCTCTGCGGCAGGTCTTTTTTGAACAGATATTATTTCAGCTGCACCTGAAATTCGAATATTTCCTCATCCACTGTAACTGGGGGCATTCCCACACCCACGGCGGCTTCAATAAGCATGTCGTGGGTCTGAATGTTGTTGTCGTCGATATATTGCAGCAGTATCCGGCATGCTTCCAGGCGCTCGCCCGGGCGGTTCGCAAATCTGAGGGTGAGGTATTTTCCCGCCGGTATGTGAAGCTTTTTCATATTCTCAATGGTTTCGTCTTCCACCGGCTCCTGGAACTGGAACGTATATGAAAGGTCACCCTTCTGCCGGAAGGAGGAAAGGGAGGAGATTGCTCCCAGGGAGCGCATTTCCACGGGCACAGGCTTGTTGTTGGCGATTTTTGGGGCTATTATGGATTTGTAGATGTACCGCCGGGCTGCGCCGTCGCTGGGAAGGCTGGAAGCGTCAAGGCAATAGAAATACCTGTCGGGGAAATCCTTTATCTCCACGTTTCCGGTGGACAGGTTCATGGTGGAGTAGATTTCCTCCAGTCGCTCCAGCCTTCGCCTTACGGCGGTCAGGGCGGCTATGCGCTTTTCGATATCGATCTTGTGGCGGCTCAGCTTCGTCATGAGCTCCGAGCGGGAGCTTACGTTCTTCAACAGTCCCGGTATCATGCCGGCCGATACCCCGATTTCCCGGAGGAACAGAATCAAATCCAGGGTCAGAAGCTGCCGGGAAGAGTAGTATCTGTAGCCGTTGTTGGGGTCCCGATACTCCGGGACAAATATGCCGTGCTTGTCATAAAATCGCAGGGTGGAGATGGGGAGACCATAGGTTTTGGCCAGCTCACCCACGGTGTAGTAAACAGGCTCGTACATTTTCTCCTCCTTTAAACCACGAGCGCATGCCGGCGGCAGCTCGGATTATTCGTCAAGCTTCAGAACGGCCATAAAGGCCTCCTGTGGGACGCTCACGCTGCCCAGGCTGCGCATGCGTTTTTTACCTTCTTTCTGTTTTTCCAGCAGCTTTTTCTTGCGGGTAACGTCGCCGCCGTAGCACTTGGCCAGCACGTCTTTCCGCAGCGCTTTGATGGTCTCTCTGGCAATTATTTTTCCGCCGATGGCAGCCTGGACTGGCACGTCGAAAAGCTGGCGGGGGATGTTTTCCTTAAGCTTTTCGGCGATTTTGCGCCCGCGGGCGTAGGCCTTGTCTTTGTGGACAATAAAGGAAAGGGCGTCTACCACCTCGCCGTTGAGGAGAATGTCCAGTTTTACAAGGTCCGAGGGGCGGTAGCCGGTGAACTCATAGTCCAGGCTTGCATATCCCTTGCTGCGGGATTTAAGGGCGTCGAAAAAGTCGTAAATTATCTCGTTAAGGGGCAGGTCGTATAAGAGCTCCACCCGGTTTTGGTCAAGGTATTTCATGTCCTTGAACACGCCCCGGCGGTCCTGGCACAGGTCCATGATGTTGCCTACGAATTCCGAGGGGCAGATGATGGAAGCGGACACGAAGGGCTCTTCCGCCAGCTCGATCTTCGACGGGTCGGGATATTTGAGGGGGTTGTCCACCATCATCACGGTGCCTTCGGTCAGGGTGACGCGGTATACGACGGAAGGCGCGGTGGTAATCAGGTCAAGATTGTGCTCCCGCTCCAGCCGCTCCTGAATAATCTCCATGTGCAGCAGCCCCAGGAAGCCGCAGCGGAAGCCGTAGCCCAGGGCGGCGGAGGATTCGGGTTCAAAGGTCAGGGCGGCGTCGTTGAGCTTGAGCTTTTCAAGGGCGTCCCTCAGGTTGGGGAATTTGGAGCCGTCGGCGGTGTAGATGCCGGAAAAAACCATGGGGCGGGCGGGACGGTAGCCGGGCAGGGGCTCCGCCGTGGGACGCTCGGCCTCGGTGACGGTGTCGCCTACCTGGGTGTCTGCCACGTTTTTTATGCTGGCGGTGAAGTAGCCCACGTCTCCCGCGCGGAGGACGTCGCAGGGCTCCAGGCCGGTGGCCCGCATGTGGCCTACCTCCACCACTTTATACCTTGCGCCGGTGGCCATAAGGAATATGTCCATGTCCTTTCGGATTTCGCCGTCAACCAGGCGAATGTAGACGATTACGCCCCTGTAGCTGTCATACTGGCTGTCGAATACCATTGCCCGGAGGGGCGCCGACGGGTCGCCCTTTGGGGGCGGGATTTTGGTTACTATCTCCTCAAGTACCGCCTCAATGTTGATGCCCATTTTGGCGCTTATCTCCGGCGAATCCATGGCGGGAATGCCGATGATGTCTTCTATTTGAGCCTTCACGCCCTTAGGGTCGGCGCCGGGCAGGTCAATTTTATTTATAACGGGAAGAACCTCCAGGTTGTGGTCCAGAGCAAGATAGGTGTTGGCAAGGGTCTGGGCCTCCACACCCTGTGAGGCGTCAACCACCAGGATTGCCCCCTCGCAGGCCGCCAGGGAGCGGCTCACCTCGTAGTTGAAGTCCACATGTCCTGGAGTGTCGATAAGGTTGAGAGTGTAGGTCTCCCCGTCTTTAGCCTTATAGGACAGGCCGATGGCATGGGCCTTGATTGTTATTCCCCGCTCCCGTTCCAGGTCCATGCTGTCCAGAATCTGGTCAGTCATTTCCCGCTGGTTTACGGCTCCGCAGGCTTCAAGAATTCTGTCGGCCAGGGTGGACTTACCATGGTCTATATGGGCGATGATTGAAAAGTTACGGATTTTATCCTGTGGAATCATATATTCACCTCAAAATATGCTTGGGGATTTTATAATTCAGAAAACTATTGAAGGTCCGCAAGAGCTTGTTCCGCCTTCCTGGTGAGAGCCCGAAGCTCCTCAATAAGGGCGGCCAGAGCGGCGGTTTCCTTTGAGCCGCCCTTGGGGTCGTTTGACCTGCCGAGGAGGTAATCTGCGCTGACTCCGTAGTAGTCGCAGACTTTGCATACGAATATGAGGCCGGGCTCCCTGGCGCCGTTTTCGTAGTGGGATAACAGGGCCTGGCTTATGTTCAGGTCAGAGGCAACTTTCCTTTGGCTGTAGCCCGCGCTTTTGCGCAGTTCCGACAGGACCTTGGAAAAACTACGTTCCATTTGATCACTCCGTTAACCGAATATTGTGATTACATCCTGTAAATTATATTATACTAATCCTCAATTTGTAAATAGGAAATTTGGCAGCAGACTTGACATTCACAAAAAAAGTGCTAAGCTGTATGTTACAAAAATTTAAGTTTATATCCAATATTTCGGGGGAAAAAACATGTCAGATAAAATAATAATAGAGGGTTCCGGGCGTCATGTCCACCTTTCCAAAGAGCACCTGGAGATACTTTTTGGCCCGGGATATGAGCTGGAACCTAAGAAGTGGCTGAGCCAGCCTGGGCAGTTCGCCTCTAATTCAAAAGTCGACGTAATCGGCCCCAAGGGGACTTTAAGCGGTGTTTCCGTATTGGGACCCTGCCGCAAACAGACTCAGGTTGAAATCTCTTTCACAGACGCTAGAATTCTGGGCATAAACAACTGTCCCATTCGGGAGAGTGGGGACCTGGCCGGCAGCTGTGGCTGCACCCTTGTAGGACCCAAAGGCAAGATTGAGCTTGAGGAAGGCGTAATAATTGCAAAGCGCCACGTGCACCTGACTCCCGAGGATGCCGAGAAGTTCGGCGTCAAGGATAAGGAGATAGTGCAGGTAAAAGTCAACGGCGACAGGGGCCTGATTTTTGACGAGGTGGTTTGCCGGGTCAGTCCCAACTACGCCACCTACATGCATTTGGACTACGACGAGATAAATGCGGCAGCCCTGTTCGGCAGTCAACCAATGGGCGAAATAATAAAGAAGTAATACAAAAATCGGGCGGATGGCAAGGTCATCCGCCCTACGCATATTAAGACCCGCTAAACGGGATTCGGAATTTCAATTGAATCAGCCCAGAATGCCCTCCAGCAGAATCTTCACGCCTATCGCGATAAGCACTGTTCCGCCTGCAATTTCGGCGTTTTTGCAGGATTTTATAGGCAGGCAGTTTCCGGCCACCGCGCCGACGACGCAGACGGCAAAGGTAATGATTCCTATTATTCCGCAGGAGAGCAGGAGTTTCACGTTCATAAAGGCGAAGCTGACCCCCACCGCCAGGGCGTCAATGCTTGTAGCCACGGCCATGGCCAGAAGCCGCCTGTGGGTCAAATCTATCAGGCAGGTCTCCCCGCCGCTGTTGTCCCCTTTCAGGGATTCCCATATCATCCTTCCGCCTATAAAGCCCAGAAGAATAAAGCTGATATAAGGCCCCAGGCGGCTGATGTGGGAGCTGACGGTCCCCGCCAGGAAGTATCCGACAAGAGGCATAAGGAACTGAAATCCCCCGAAATACAGGCCCATTATCAGGGCATGGCGTAAACGAAAGCCCCGAACGGTCATGCCGTTTGTCACGGATACGGCGAAGGCGTCCATGGAAAGGCTGAGGGCGATTAAAAAAATAGTCAGCATATTTACCTCCGGAGGTAAGGTTATGGATCATGAAAGATACATGAAGCAGGCTCTTGAACTTGCCCGGCAGGCTGCCGCGGAAGGTGAGGTTCCTGTGGGCTGCGTCATTGTGGACAGCGAGGGCAGGATAATCGGAAGAGGCCGCAACCGCCGGGAGCAAACCAAAAGCGCCCTTGCCCACGCGGAGATGGAAGCTATCGCCCAGGCCTGCGCCTGTTTGGGGGACTGGAGGCTGACCGGATGCGCCCTCTATGTGACTTTGGAGCCTTGTCCCATGTGTGCCGGAGCAATAATAAACGCCCGGATAAGCACCCTTGTTTATGGGGCAAGGGAGGAAAACACCGGCGCCTGCGCCAGCGTTATAAACCTCTTTGAGGAGCGCTTCGGGCATAAGCCTGCTATTTACGGCGGGGTATTGGCTGAGGAATGCGCCGGTGTCCTTACGGATTTTTTCGAAGGGGTGCGCTAAGAGATATTATTGTGGAATGAACCATATTATTACGCAAAGAATGGCTGCTGCGGATTTCGCAGCAGCCATTCCTTATTAGTGGGCAATTATTCCTTAATAGTGCCGTCTGCATTGAAAAGAGGCAGCGGTGCCAGATATATAATATCATCTCTGTACCTGGCGTCGCCTTCCGCCAGAATGGCCATGCGCCCGGCCACTATGCCTCCGGCCTTTTTCACCAGCGTTTCCATGGCATTGAGGGATTCACCCGTGGAGATGACATCGTCGACAATAAGTACTCGCTTGCCTTCCAACATCTTTGCATCGGCGACGTCCAGCACCAGTTTCTGGACGCTCATGGTGGTGATTGAACGCACTTCCACCTCAAACACACCAGTCATGTACAGCTTGGGCCCCTTGCGGGCAAGGAAGTACTTTTCAGCGCCGCTTTGGCGGGCCATTTCATAAAGCAAAGGTATGCTTTTTGCCTCGGGAGCTATAAGGTAGTCGTATTCGGGCGCACGCTTGAGCAGCTCCTTGGCGCAGTGGACTGTGAGCTCGACATCGCCGAAAATGACGAAAGCCGCGATGTAAAGGTCGTCAGAAACCTTGCACAGGGGCAAAGTCCTTTTTAGGCCGGCGATGTCCATCTCATAGGTCATCATTACAGTTTCCTCCTAATTGATATACATGTACAAAACTATATTCAGTTTCGCCTACAATTATACTCTTCCAATTTGAAAAATCAAGGTTAATTAATTTCAATTGGCAGACCGGTGAGATAACGCCGGATCATGTCCAGGGCGCTGCTGACCGACAGGGTGCGAACCCTGTCGCGGCCGCCGGTGCCCAGCCTTAATTCCCGTATAAAGCAGCCTTTATCCGCGGCCAGAGCCACATAAACCGTGCCCACATCATGAACGCCGTCCCCTTCTGGCCCTGCAAGGCCGGTAATGCCCACTCCCAAATCGGCGCCCAGCTTTTCCCGTATGCGCCGGGCCATTTCAAAAGCCACCTCGCGGCTTACAGCGCCCTTTTCTTCAATCAGCCGGGGGTCGATGCCCAGCAGGGCGGATTTGCACGCGTTGGTATAGACAGTCGCGCCGCCCATAAAGACTTTGGAGGCTCCGGGAATATCCGTCAGGCGTTTTGCCAGCAGCCCGCCCGTGCAGCTTTCCGCCGCCGACAGGCTGAGGCCTTGTTCTGAAAGAAGCTCCACCACAAGCTGTTCCAGGCTGTCCACATCTATTCCGTAGATGATGTCCCCCAGTATTTCCCGCACCTGCTTCACAACGGGCCGCATCATAGCCTCCGCTTCCTCGGGGGTATCCGCCTTGGCGGTGACCCGGAGCATGACTTCCCCCTCTTTGGCGTAGGGGGCAAGGGTGGGATTGGTGAGGCTGTTCATAAGGTCCCGGAGCTTTGATTCCACGGAGCTTTCGCCCTCGCCGAAGACGCGGATGATGTGGGACAGGATAACGCCCTTGGACAGCTTGCGGAGATAAGGAACGACGAATTTGTTGAGCATGGCGTTGCACTCGTTGGGAGGGCCGGGGAGCATTATGACGTGAACCCCGTCCGCATGAAACGCGCAGCCGGGGGCGGTGCCCACCTCGTTCCGGAATACTGTGCAACCGACGGGAAAATAGGCCTGCTGCATGTTGTTGTCGGTCATCTTGATGCTGCGGTGTTTTTCAAACCAGATTTTTATGCGCCGGGCCTCTTCCTCGTCGAAATACAGCTCCCTCCCGAAAGCCTGGGCTAGCACCTGCTTTGTAAGGTCGTCGCAGGTGGGGCCAAGCCCGCCGGTGGTGATGATAATATCGCTGCGGCTCCTGGCTATTTCCACGGCTTTGGTGAGCCTCGGGGGGTTATCCCCCACTACGGTGTGGTAATAGACGTCTATGCCCAGTTCCGAGAGCCTTTCGGATATGTCCCGGGCGTCGGTGTTGGCCACGTTCCCTAAGAGCAGTTCGGTTCCTACTGATATAATCTCGGCGGTCATGTTTTCCACTCCTTATTGGCGCCGGTTACGGCTCCAGACGTACGCGCTCTATCCCTTTGAAGGCCTCTTCCACAAGGGCTTCCACGTCGAGCTTCGATTCTGCCGCAACAACGTCCCTGAGCCTGGGCTTTGTCTTGGGGTGCCGGGGCGTAAACACCGTACAGCAGTCCTCGTAGGGAAGAATAGAGGTGTCAAAGGTGCCTATCTGACGGGCCAGCCGGACGATTTCCTCCTTGTCGAACCCAATAAGTGGCCGCAGCACGGGCAGGCTCACGCATTCCTCGGTGACGGCCATGGCCTCCATGGTCTGGCTGGCCACCTGGCCCAGGTTCTCGCCGGTGACAAGGGCCTTGCAGCCGTTGGACAGGGCAATACGCTCAGATATGCGCATCATGAAACGCCGCATAATGATGGTGAAGTATTCCTCCGGGCAGTTTTTGCCTATCTCCTCCTGGATTTTGGTGAAGGGCACGATCTCCAGGGTGAGCCGGCCGCAGTAGGCCGTAAGGATGCGGGCAAGCTCTATGACCTTTTCCTTGGCCTGCTGGGAGGTATAGGGGAAGGAGAAAAAGTGGACGGGGATAAGCTGCACACCGCGTTTCGCTATCATGTAGCTGGAGACGGGGCTGTCTATGCCCCCGGAAAGGAGGGTGACTGCCCTGCCGTTTGAGCCAACGGGCATGCCCCCCGCGCCCGGATGGGGAGCGGAGTGGACGTAAGCGGCGCGGTCCCGGACCTCAAGATTTACGATAAGCTCGGGATTGTGGACGTCCACCTTGATTTTCGGAAAGGCGGAGGCGAGGCGGCTGCCCACATACTGGGACAGCTCGATAGATGTCATGGGGAAGCGCTTATCCGCCCGCTTGGTCTCCACCTTAAAACTGGCGGAGCTCCTCATGGCGTCGGCCAGATAGGTTTTGGCTGTTTTTGCTATGGCGTCGGGGTCCTTTTCGCAGGCCATGGCCCGGGAAAGGGACACGATTCCGAAGACCTTTTTCATGGCCTCGAAGGCGCCGTCCATGTCGCAGTTTTCGTTATCCGGCTCCACATAGATGGTGGACTGGGCCCAGTGAACGCTGAATTCACCGAAAGGCCGGAGCCGCTGCTTTATATTTGAAATTAGCTTTTGTTCAAAATATTTGCGGTTGAGTCCTTTAAGAACTAATTCGCCCTGTTTCAGCAGAATAATATCGTTCATTTGTCTTCTTCCTTATCGGGTAAATAAAATGGCGGCCATGACATTTCTATTGTACCTAATCCCTGAAATCATATGTACGGTACTGTATGGCCTCCGCCAGATGGACGGGGGCTATTTCTTCCGAGGCGTCCAGGTCCGCTATGGTTCTGGCAACCCTCAGTATCCTGTCGTAGCTGCGGCCGGTGAGGTTCATCCTGTCAAAGGCCTGCTTCATCAGGTCCTGGCACTGGGGAGTGAGGGCGCAGTCCGCCAGTTCCCTGGAGCCCATCTGGGCGTTGCAGTCGATTCCAAGGCCCTTGAAGCGCCTGCGCTGGATGGCCCGGGCAGCGTCCACGCGCTTTTTTATTTCCGCGGAGGACTCCGCCTCCGGGCGGCGCGCCAGCTCCTCAAATTCCAGGGAGGGCACCTCCACGAGGATATCTATGCGGTCCAGCAGGGGGCCGGAAATACGGCTGTGGTAGTTTTTTATGGAAAAGTCGCTGCATTTGCACCGGTTGGAAGGGTGCCCGTACCAGCCGCACTTGCAGGGGTTCATGGCGCAGACCAGCATGAAGCGGCTGGGATATATGACGCTGCCCGCCACCCTTGAGATGGAAACGTAGCCGTCCTCCAGAGGCTGCCGGAGCACCTCCATCACGTCCCGGTGGAATTCCGGCAGCTCGTCCAAAAACAGCACCCCGGTGTGGGCCAGGGAAATCTCACCCGGTTTCAGGGAGGAGCCGCCCCCGGACATGGCCACCGGGGAAACCGTGTGGTGCGGGGAGCGGAAGGGGCGGGTTGTGACAAGTGGGTCGCTTTTTACCGTCAGCCCCATAACGGAGTGAATTTCCGTGGCTTCTATCATCTCGTCATAGCTCATGTCGGGCAGTATGGAGGGAAGGCGCTTGGCCAGCATTGACTTGCCCGACCCCGGAGGGCCCACCATAAGGACGTTGTGCCCTCCCGCGGCGGCCACCTCCAGTGCCCGCTTTACGTTTTCCTGACCCTTCACTTCCGAAAAATCCAGTCCGGCGGCCTGGCGGGGGATAATTTCCGGCGGCGACACGGGGCTTAAGGGCTCCCCGCCGCCCAGGTGGTCGATAAGTGCCTTTACGGTTGGCACCGGATAGACGTTCACCCCCTGTGCGAAGGAGGCCTCCAGGGCGTTGTCCGCGGGCACGTACAGATTGGAAATGCCACAGCGCCGGGCGGCCAGGGCCATGGGCAGGGCCCCGTTGACGGGCCGAAGCTCCCCCGTAAGGCTTAGCTCTCCGAAAAAGGCGGAGTCTTCAGAGGGAGGCTTTATGGCGCCGGAGGAAACAAGTATGCCTAAAAGCACCGGCAGGTCGTAGACCGTGCCGGCTTTTTTTGTATCAGCGGGGGCCAGGTTCACCGTCAGGCGGCTGACGGGGAATTTCATGCCGCTGTTTTTGATAGCGGCCCGGACGCGGTCCCGGGCCTCCTTTACCGCCGTGTCGGGCAGGCCCACAATGTCAAAGGAAGGGAGCCCCTGGGATAAAAAACACTCCACGGAGACCTCGTAGCCGCCGATGCCCAAGAGGCCAAGGGACCGGATTTTCGATACCATGGCGCCACCTCCCATATTCAACACCAACAGTAATTGGAAACCTGTACAGGCAAAAAGGGGTGCTATTCTTTGGATTTTTCAGCCGGCTTTATTGCCAGCCCCAGCTCGTCAAGCTGCTTCTGGTCCACCACGTCGGGGCAGTTTGTCATCAGTTCCGAGACGTTTTGAACCTTGGGGAAGGCAATGACGTCCCGCAGGCTCTCGCTGCCCGTAAGCTGCATGACAATGCGGTCAAGGCCCAGGGCCATTCCCCCGTGGGGCGGTGCGCCGTATTTGAAGGCTTCCAGCAGGAAGCCGAACTTCCTGCTGGCCTCCTCCTCGGAAAGGCCCAGCAGCCTGAAGATGCGGTTCTGCAGGACAGGGTCCGTTATGCGGATGGAGCCGGAGGCCAGCTCCACGCCGTTCAGGACAAGGTCGTAGGCCTTTGCCCGCACCCTGGCCTTGTCGGTTTCCAGGTATTCCAGGCATTCGTCCAGAGGGGCGGTAAAGGGATGGTGCATGGCCGCCCATTCCCCCGCCTCCTCGTCCCATTCGAAGAAGGGGAATTCCACAATCCACAGAAGATTGAACTTGTCCTTGGGAATTATATTCAAACGCTTTGCCAATTCAATGCGAAGCTGGCCCAGCAGGTTAAGGACGGCGCTGTTTTTTGAATCGGAGATGATGAGGACCACGTCACCTGTTTCGGCGCCGGCCCGTTCCAGTATTGCGCTAGTTTCTTCCGGAGTCATGAACTTGGCGAAGGAGGAAGAGACGCCCTCCTGCGTCAGCCTAATCCAGGCCAGGCCCTTGCCGCCTATGCCCCTGATCATTTCCGTGAGCTTGTCAATCTCCTTCCGGGTCAGGATGGAGACGCAGTTTTTGGCGCAGAGGCCCCGCACACTGCCGCCCTGGGCGATGGCGCCGGAGAAAACCCCGAAGCCGCAGTCTTTCACTATGTCCGTAAGGTCGAAAATCTCCATGCCGTAGCGGGTGTCCGGCTTATCGGAGCCGTAGCGGTTCATGGCCTCGGCGTAGGTCATCCGGGGAATGGGGCCTATCTCCATTCCCATGGCCTCGCGGAACAGGCGGCGCATATAGCCCTCCGCTATCTGAAGCACGTCCTCCATGTCCACGAAGGACATTTCCAGGTCTATCTGGGTGAATTCAGGCTGCCTGTCCGCCCGCAGGTCCTCGTCCCTGTAGCATCTGGCAATCTGCATATACCGGTCAAATCCCGCCACCATGGTGAGCTGCTTGTAAATCTGAGGGCTCTGGGGCAGGGCGTAAAACTTTCCGGGGTGGATGCGGGAGGGCACGAGAAAGTCCCGGGCACCCTCGGGAGTGGATTTTATGAGGGTGGGGGTTTCTATTTCTATAAAGCCGTTCTCGTCAAAATAGTCCCGGGTGATTTTCGCCACCTTGTGGCGGAACATAAGGTTTTTCTGGAGTTCGGGACGGCGCAGGTCCAGATAGCGGTAGCGCAGGCGCAGGCTGTCGTTTACCTCGCTGCTTTTCGATATCTCGAAGGGGGGCGTTTCCGCTCTGGAGAGTATTTTAAGCGCCTTGACTTCCAGCTCCACGTCCCCGGTGGGCAGATCGGGATTTTTTGACGAGCGCTCTCGGACAACTCCGGTGGCCTGGAGCACGTACTCGGAGCGGCAGCTGATGGCGGTGTTAAATATCTCCCGGTCCGTGTTTTCGTCAAAGGCCAGTTGGAGTACGCCGGTGCGGTCCCGGAGATCTATGAATACAAGGCTGCCCAAATCCCGCTGGCGCTGTACCCAGCCGCAGACGGTTATGGTCTCGCCACAGTTTTCTATGCGCGGTATACCGCAGTAGGTGCTGGGCATGGTGGTTTTCATTGCTTCTTCAGTCCTTTGAATTAAATTTCTATATGGAAAGTGCTCAATACCTTGATTCATTATGCGCCGGAAATGACTTTTACGGCGTTTTTCTCCGCCAAT
This sequence comes from Oscillospiraceae bacterium, assembly GCA_050944015.1. Lineage (GTDB taxonomy): Bacteria > Bacillota > Clostridia > Oscillospirales > Oscillospiraceae > DUOX01. The sequence continues at coordinate 4,276 of JBMNQG010000040.1, read as the reverse complement.
TTTGCCTTAATCCTCTTTGCGGCCTCGCCGATGGGCTCGCTGACCTGCTGCCCCGTGGCCATGTCCTTGAGGGCGACGACCCCCGCGGAGATTTCGTTCTCTCCAATGAAAATGACGAAGGGGATACCCAGCTTGTCGGCATAGGATATTTTGGCCTTGAACTTCTTGTCCTCGCAGTGGAGCTGGGTGCGTATGCCCTCGTTCCGAAGCAGGGTGGCGGCGGAAACCGCATGGCTGAGGTTTTCGGTCATGGGAATGACTAGCACGTCCGCCGGAGCCGTGATTAGCTCCTTGGACAGGAGGCCCTGCTCGTCCAGAACGTAGAAGAGCCTGGTAAGGCCGATGGAGATTCCCACGCCCGGGAGCTTTTTGTTGGTGTAGTAGCCGGCCAGGTCGTCGTAGCGCCCGCCGGAGCAGACGGAGCCGATTTCCGGGTAATCCGTCATGGTGGTCTCGTACACCGTGCCGGTGTAGTAGTCCAGACCCCTGGCGATGGTAAGGTCAATTTCAAAGTTTTCCTCCGGCACGCCGAACTCGGGGAGATAGGCGCAGACGGCGGAAAGCTCCTCAAGACCCTTGTCGAAAACTTCGTTTTTCCCCTTATATTTTTCCAGGCGGGACAGCTTTTCTTCAACGCTGCCGGAAATGGTGATGAAGTCCATTATTTTATCGGAGGTGCCGCTGGAGACGCCTTCTTCAACTAGAAGCTCCCTCACATTATCCCTGCCGACTTTGTCCAGCTTGTCTATGGCGCGCATAAGGCTGCCGCTGATTTGGGAAAGGCCCAGGAGGGCAAAAAAGCCGCTAAGCACCTTCCGGTTGTTCACTCGGATTTTAAAGCGCTTCAGGCCCAGAGTGCTGAAGGTGCGGTATATGATGGCGGGGATTTCGGCCTCGTTGATGACGCTGAGTTCCCCGTCGCCTATTATGTCTATGTCAGCCTGGTAAAACTCCCGGAAACGTCCCCTTTGGGCCCGCTCGCCCCGGTAAACCTTGCCTATCTGATAGCGCCGGAAGGGAAAGCTGAGTCGCCCGTAATTGAGGGCCACATACTTTGCAAGGGGCACCGTCAGGTCGAAGCGCAGGGCAAGGTCATGGTCGCCCTTGGTGAACCGGTAAATCTGCTTTTCAGTTTCCCCGCCGCCCTTGGCAAGCAGTATTTCCGCAGCCTCGATGACAGGAGTGTCCAGCGGAGCAAAGCCGTAGAGGGAATAGATGCGCCGCAGATCCTCCATCATCCGCTCCATGAGAGCCTGCTTATCCGGCAGGAGCTCCATAAATCCGGACAGAGTGCGGGGTTTGATTTTTTCCATTGGTCACATTCCTTTCAGGTGGGTGTTTTTGGCTTTCCGCTGCGGCGGCCGATTTCAAGCCGGTAGGGCTAAACAAAAAAGGACGGCGGGAGCAAGCCCCCGCCCTACCCTTGGTTTTGCAGTCATTTTTTGGGATTGACAATGTCGCGCCAGGCCAGGTCCCCGCGCTTGAGGCCTTGGATAAGGACTTCGGCCGTGGCAACGTTGGAGGCGAAGGGGACGTTGTGCTGGTCGCAGAGGCGGCTTATGAGGTTTACGTCCGAATCGTCCTCAGCCAGGTCCCTGAAGAAAAGTACTAGGTCGATTTCGTTATATGCGATGCGGGCAGCAACTTGCTGGCTGCCGCCCTGAGAAGCGTTCAAATACAGGGTGATCGGCAGGCCCGTCGCCTCCGCCACGAGGCGTCCGGTAGTGCTGGTAGCGCAAATAGAATGCTGAGCCAGAATGCCGCAATATGCAATGCAAAACTGCACCATCAGCTCTTTCTTTCCATCATGTGCCATCAACGCAATGTTCATGGTCAGTTAGCACCCTTTTCTAGTGTATTTTATACCTATAAAGCAGGTCGGTTTGCTAATATATAGTAAGCTTAATTATACACTGGGGAAAGACAAAATACAATAAATTTTTTTAGTTAAAGTGCCTTAAAAGATGAGGAATTGCCCCAAAAACAGCCAAATTTTCCCCGTTACCTGAGGAGGGAAAGCTCCGTCTCCAGGTAGTGGGCGCTGGCCTTGAAGCTGAAATAATAGTCCAGTATGTCCCTGGCTATGGTCGCAATTGCGGAACCGGAACCGCCCTTTTCCACAACCACGGCCAATGCAATCTCCGGGTTGTCCGCCGGGGCGTAGCAGACGAAAACGGCGTTGTTTTTAACCTCTTCGCCCAGCTGCGCGGTGCCGGTTTTTGCGGCGACTTTCACGGGGTAGTCCCCGAACACAGCGTAGGCCGTACCGTCAATGGAGTTGGCCACGGCCTCCATGCCCGCCCATACGGCCTCGTAGTATTCTTCCTTGGCATGAACTGTGCTCAGCACTTCGGGCATCCGCTCGAAGAGCTTTTCCGAGTAGTTGTAGCTGCGGACGGATTTCAGTATCGAGGCGGAATACCTGTTTCCGCCGTTGGCTACGGTGGCCACGTAGTTGGCTATCTGAAGGGGGGTAAACTGGTTGTAGGACTGCCCGATGGCGGCCTGGAGTGTGTCGCCGGCGTACCAGGGCACGCCCTCTACTTCCTCCTTGTATTTCTGAGTCGACATCACGCCCGTGGACTCCGGCAGCTCAATGCCGGTGGGAACGCCGAGACCGAACTTGAAGGCGTATTCAGAAAGGCGGTCTATTCCCAGATAGTCTCCCACGGTGTAGAAGAAGTAGTTGCAGGAGACCTTCAGCGCTCCGCTGATGTTGACGGTTCCGTGACTGCCCTTGCCCCATATCCAGCAGGTGGGGGCGTAGCCGGCGTATTCGTACTTGGTGAACTTGCCCTCGTCGTAAATTGTGGTCTCGGGGGTAACTATTCCCTCGTTCAGCACGGCGATGGACGTGACCATTTTAAAGGTGGAGCCTGGGGTGTAGATGCCCTGCAGCGCCCGGTTGAAGAGGGGCTTGGACTCGTCCTCCACCAGAGACTCGTAGTCCTCCAGGAAGGTGGAGAGGTTGTAGGACGGGTAGCTTGCTATGCAGAGGGGCTCGCCGCTGTTTACATCAATGGCAACCACGGCTCCGCCGCTGATCAAATTGTTTTTCAATTCCTCCAGGTCATAGCTTTCCTGTTCCGAATATTCCTCCATCAAGGCTTCGTTGGCCTTGGTGATGTAGGAGGAAAGAGCCTGCTCGGCGGCCTCCTGAAGCCCTATGTCTATGGTGAGATACACATTGTTCCCCGGCTCCGGTTCTTCCGTGTAAACGGTGCTGGTCACGGTACCGCTGGCGGTGGATATTATTTTAGCCAATCCGTCCACGCCGTGGAGGTATTCCTCGAACACCTTCTCCACGCCGGACTTGCCCACCTGAGCGTTGAGCTTGTAGCCCAGCTTGGAGTACCGGGCGTATTCCTCCGCGTCCATGGGGCCTATATAGCCCAGAATATGGGCGGCGTAGGGGGTGTTGTATTCCCTGACGTAGGATAACTGCACGTCGAAGCCGGGTATGTCCTGCTCCATGAGGGTGGTGACAAGATCCATGCTCACGTCCTCGGCGAAGATGTAGTCCGAGGTGGGAATGATGTAGCGCAGGTTCAGCGCGTAGCGCACCCCGGCGATAATGCGCATCTGCCGGGCGTCATAGCTGTCATCAATCTTGTAGCGCTCCCGGAAATACGCCATCAGCTCCACCGCCGTAGTGTTCTCCGGCAGGCCCTTGTCCTTCAGATAGGCGTCAAGGCAGGTGCGCTGGATGGCCGTCATGCTGTCCGTGTATTTAAATGGCGGCTCCATAGTGACGGGAAGCTCGTCTATATGATTGTCCCCGAAGGACTCCACCAGCTCCACCATCTGGAGGATAATGGCGTTGGGATCCTCCTGCTCGAACAGCTCGTCAGTGTCCACCACTATGTTGTTGCAGGTCCGGTTGGACACAAGCAGCCTGCCGTAGCGGTCCAGAATGTTTCCTCGTGCGGCGGGAACCACCTGAGTTGTGACAATATTGTTTCTGGACCTCTCGTAGTAGGCCGCGCCCTCCACTATCTGGAGCTTATACAGAGAGACCGTGTATATGATTACCAGTACCACCAGCAGGAATGCGCAGGCCGCAAGCCTGCCGGGTTTTACGAGTCTGTGCATGGATAATAATCCTTTCGCCGAAACGGTTTTAAGGTGCGCCGGTCAGCCCAGGTTCTTTGAGGCCAGGTACCGGCACAGGAAAAACAGGGGAACGGTGAAGGGCAGGGACCAAAGCACCTGCAGGCCGCCCACCCTGCACAGGTCCGCCGGGTCAGCGCCCAGGAATACCAGCAGGCGGAACATC
>JBMNQG010000039.1:0-21330 GCA_050944015.1 Oscillospiraceae bacterium | reverse complement strand
GAGGCCTTTTTCCGCCAGGAATTGGCGGACAAATTAGGCACCATGCCGATACTGTATATTTCTTAACGTACGGGGCACTAGGAAAAAGACGGGTTCTCCCGCCTTTTCGCCATGCGTAAGGTATTGGGCTGTTTAAGTTTGGGCTTATAAAGGGCATATTGGAATATGCTTTTATTATCAACCGGACCGGGAAGTGATGAAATGGGCTTCAGGTACAGAAAAAGCATTTAATTTAATAGAAAAAGCAGAGCGCGGCAGGAACCTGCGGCCTGTATGCTCTGCTTTTAGTGCTATTTCATTTATCGCGCCGGATATTTCTAACTTCAGATGTGAAAATGTTTTCTTAGAGTTGTATGCAGGATTTTGTATAGACCCCTTTTAACTGCCGTTAAAGCTCTTTATTACTTATTATACTCCTTTATTATTCTCAAAACAGGGGGGCTGACATATTTTGCGACGTCTTTCCCGTAAAGCAGCATTTCTTTAATAAATGACGACGAGACTATATCGTTTTTTGCCCTGAAATAAACCGTATTCAGCTCGTTGTTAAGTTCCTGGTTAATCTTTGCTATGTTCTCCTCATAGTAATAGTCGTTGGGGTTCCTAAGCCCCCTGATAAGGTATTTGCAGTTTAACGATTTTGCAATGTCCGCCACCAATTCGGAGGTTTCGAGAACCTTAATGTTATTGTCGAGCTCTGAAACGGTTTCCTGGATGGCCTTTATCATGTCCGAGGCTTTAAACATTCTATTCTTGTTGGAGTTTGCTGCAATAACTATATAAAGCTCGTCGAAAATCTCAGCTGCCTGTTTCACAATATCGTAGTGGCCGTTGGTAAAAGGGTCGAAAGTTCCTGCATAAATTGCTCGTTGCATTTTTGGTTTTACCTCCATAAAAATAAACAATTAATTTATATCTGGAAATCCCTCTATTCCAAATCTATCGCAATTATTTTAACAGATTTGACAGGACATAGCAAAGTTTTTTCGTTTTTGCCGGGAAAAACAAACCCCAATCGTTTTTTGCAACGATTGGGGTAAAGTTTTATATTTAGTTGGGTTTGTTGGCGTTAATCTTAATGCCGGGGCCCATTGTAGAAGCGGTTACGCAGCTTCTGATGTACTGGCCTTTGGCTGCGGCAGGCTTTGACTTGATGATTGCTTCGATGAGGGCCAAATAGTTCTCGTAGAGCTTCTGGGCGCCAAAGCTGACCTTGCCGATGGGGCAATGGATGATGTTGGTCTTATCCAGACGGTACTCGATCTTACCGGCCTTAATCTCGGCAATTCCCTTTGCCAGGTCGTTGGTGACGGTGCCGGCCTTGGGGGAGGGCATGAGACCCTTGGGGCCCAGAATCTTACCCAAACGGCCGACGACACCCATCATGTCGGGGGTGGCTATGACAGCGTCAAAGTCAAACCAGTTCTCGTTCTGGATTTTCTGAACCAGCTCCTGACCGCCGGCGTAATCGGCTCCTGCGTCCAGGGCCTCCTGAACACGCTCTTCCTTGCAGAAGGCAAGGACGCGGCGGGTTTTGCCGGTACCGTGGGGAAGTACGATGGCTCCGCGCACCTGCTGGTCGGCGTGACGGGAGTCGACGCCCAGCTTCACGTGAAGCTCAACAGTCTCGTCGAATTTGGCCCTGCTGGCCTTTATAACCAGCTCGAAAGCCTCCATGGGATCGTAAAGGCGCTGCCTGTCTATAAGTTTTATGCTTTCCTTATAATTTTTACCTCTAAACACGTAATTGTCCTCCTTGTAATGTGGTTCGTCGGATGGAATATCCTCCCACGATAAGGCAGTTATTCATCTGCTACGACGACGCCCATGCTACGGCAGGTGCCGGCAATCATTCTCATTGCTGCCTCAATATCGGTGCAGTTGAGGTCGGGCATCTTCTGCTCGGCAATCTTGCGCAGATCCTCGCGGCTGATGGTGGCCACCTTGTTCTTGTTGGGAACGCCGGAGCCGGACTCAATGCCGCAGGCCTTCTTTATGAGAAGAGATGCAGGGGGCGTCTTGGTTATAAACGTAAAACTGCGGTCTGCATATACGGTGATGACCACGGGGATCATCATGCCCATGTCGTTCTTGGTGCGCTCGTTAAACTCTTTGGTAAACTGGCCTATATTGACACCATACTGGCCAAGGGCAGGACCCACGGGGGGAGCAGGGGTTGCTTTGCCCGCCGGGACCTGGAATTTGACATATCCAATTATTTTCTGTGCCATTTGTTATGACCATTCCTTTCGTAAACCTTCAAATAGCGGCGCCTGAAAGGCCGCATGTGTCGTGGCCTTCTTCGGGCAGCCGCACAAGAATGTGGTGAAAGCGTCAGCTTGCTTTCGCCTGTTTTAATCCAACGCGGGTTCTACCTGACTAAGCTCCAAATCTACGGGGGTCTCCCTGCCAAACATGGAGACGATTACGCGAACCTTGTTCTTATCGGCTTCAAGTTCGTCCACAGTACCCAAAAATCCCTCCAGAGGCCCGTCAATGACCCTGACGGCTTCGCCGACATCAAAGCCCACAACGACTTCGTGCCGCTCCACGCCCAGGTCGATTATTTCCTGTTCCGTAAGGGGAATAGGTTTGCCACCACTGCCCACGAATCCGGTGACGCCCCGGACGTTGCGAACTAGGTGCCAGCTTTCGTCGGTCATTATCATCTTGACCAGCACATAGCCGGGAAAAACCTTGTGCACCTTTGTTTTAGGGCCGGAGTCCGTGTGCTCGGTGATGGTCTCCATGGGGATGTTGACCTCAAGGATGAGATCCTGCATTTTCATATTTTCGGCAGCCTTCATAATGGAGGCTGCAACGGTGTTTTCATAGCCTGAGTATGTGTGGACTACATACCACTTAGCGTTCTCCGTCATGGCTATCTAACCTGCTATGCTTATTAGTGCCCTGACCGCCGTCTGCGCCAGGCTGTCAAAGCCCCAGATGACTATTGCAGCAACAAGCATCACTACCAGAGCGACTATGGTGTTGTTTAAGGTCTGCTTTGGAGTGGGCCATATAACCTTTTTAAGCTCGCTCTTCATCTCGCGGAACCATTTGGCGACCCGCTTGAAAAACCCAATTTTTTTAGTATCGGCTTTCTTGACTGCAGATTTGGCTTGCTTTGCAGGACCCTGGGTCTTCTTTTCTTCGTTTGCCATTATCGCACATCCTTTCCGAAAGCCTTACTTTGTTTCACTGTGCAACGTATGCTTGCGGCAGAAAGGACAATACTTGTTGAGTTCAAGGCGGTCGGGAGTGTTCTTCTTGTTCTTCGTAGTATTGTAGTTCCGCTGCTTGCATTCATTACATCTCAGGGTAACTCTTACTCGCATTTCGGCACCTCCTTGTTAATTTACGCCTCAATGGCGCATGCTTGCCTCCCTGTATGGGCCGTGTCGGCCTGCCTTGTGCAAGCTTCAGATTTTGAGCACAAAAACAAGACCTCTCGGCCGACAGGTAAGTTGTACTATATCACAGGATGTAACCAAGGTCAATAGTTTTTTAGTCATTATTATAGTAGTTTGTATAATGCCTGCTGGCATTGCCGAGAATACAACTGCCCGCAGATGCGAAAAATGCTGATACACGAAAAAACATAGTTTTATTTTATTGCACTTTGCGGAACGTGGTGCTATACTTACCATAATTGAAGTTGTAATTATAAGGGAAGTGAAACAGGGGATGACCGTACAGGAAGCCCTTGATTTTATACACAACGAGAAGTGGGCGGGTTCCAAGCCGGGACTGTCAAGAACCAGAGAATTGCTGCGGCGAATTGGTGATCCCCACAAAAAATGCACCTACGTGCATATTGCCGGCACCAACGGGAAGGGTTCCGTGGCCGCCATGCTTGCCTCTGTGCTGACCCGCGCGGGCTACCGGACAGGATTGTATACCTCCCCCTATCTGTACCGGTTTAACGAGCGCATGAAGGTTGACGGACTGCCCATACCCGACTGCGAGCTGGCGGAGATTACAGAGAAATTAAAGCCCCATGTCCTGGATTTGGAGGACAGCCCTACGGAATTTGAGCTGGTTACCGTCCTGGCCTTCGAATGGTTTGCCCAAAAGCAGTGCGACATCGTGGTGCTGGAGGTGGGCATGGGAGGCAGGCTGGACTCCACAAACGTAATTGAAAATCCCGAGTGCGCCGTAATCATAAACATAGGGCTGGACCATACCAGGGAGCTGGGGGACACTCTGGCCCTTATTGCCGGCGAGAAGGCGGGAATTATAAAGCCGGATCGGCCCACGGTACTGTATGAGCAGACTCCGGAGGTCACCCAGGTGATAGAAGAGGTCTGCAGGCAGTGCAACTCGGAGCTGACCATAGCGGATTTTTCAATGATACGGAAAATTGCCGACAGCCGCGAGGGTCAGACCTTCACCTACAAGGATTCCGGGCAGCTGCATATTTCCCTTTTGGGGGAAAACCAGCTTAAAAATACCGCTCTTGTTCTGGAGATTTTGGAAATCCTGAAGAAAAGGGGCTGGAACATATCCTGGGACGCCGTAAGCCGGGGCCTGGCGGAGGCCAGGTGGCCCGCCCGCTTCGAGATAGTGTCCAGAAACCCATGGTTCGTGGTGGACGGGGGCCATAACCCCCAGGGGGCCGAGACGGCGGCCGGAAATTTGAAAAACTACTTTCCTAAAATGCACACCATATTGCTGGTGGGTGTTCTGCAGGACAAGGACTATAGCCGGATGATGGATATTTTAGCCCCCGCGGCCGACGGTTTTGTTACTGTTACTCCAAATAGCCCGCGTGCCCTGCCGGCGGCGGAGCTTGCGAAGGTGCTGGAGAAGTACGGCAAACTGGTGGCAGCCTGCTCTTCCATCAGGGAGGGGATTGAGGCCGCCGTCAGCGCGGCGGGAGCAGATGGGGTGGTTTGCTCCGTAGGCTCCCTGTATATGGCCGGAGAGGTCAGGTCATATTTTGGGCTGACATAGTTTTTGCAGCAGGCGGCCGCCTCATGTGCAGCCAGCCGCAGCAATTTGAAAAGAGGTGATATGCGCTCTGACTAGACCTTAATAAGGTGGAAAGTTGACAGAGTAGGAACGGCGCGTTAAGTGCTGATGGATGGGAAGTTGCCATCAGACGAAATTCGGTTCCGTATGGGGTGCCCTGCTGGAATCGAATGCGGTGCTGTTTCCGCATCCGCTGCCACATAGGAGCGCAGCTCCTTTTGTGGCAACAAACCACGAAAGGAGTAATTATGAAGAATAGTTTTAATTTACACGTACTTACCCGCGTGGCCATGCTCATTGCCCTGGAGATTATACTCAGCCGCTTTTTGTCCATCAACACCGAAAGTTTAAGGATAGGCTTCGGCTTCATGCCCATGGCCCTGTGCGGCATACTGTATGGACCGTTTTGGGCGGGCGCGGCGTATGCGGCGGCCGATATACTTGGCGCCGTGCTTTTTTCATACGGATTTTACCCCGGGATAACCGTTTCGGCGTTTTTGACCGGTCTGGTTTTCGGCGTATTCCTTCATGGGGAGGAGGTAAGGTTTTTCCCCCATATCGTTGCCGCCGTGGTGCTCAACTGCGTTTTGATAAGCCTGGGGCTGACAAGCTATTGGCTTGCACTTGCCCAGGGAGTGCCCTATTTCGCCAGGGTTATCACCCGGCTGCCCCAGTGCGGAGCAATGATAATCATCCAGCTTATTATAATTCCCCTATTGGTCAAACTGGCAGGAGCTCTGAGGAAAACAGGAATTGCCTGATAGGAGAAGATTATGCGTATTATGGCGATTGACTTTGGCGACGCCCGCATAGGTCTTGCTGTGTCGGATTTATCCGCCACAATTTGCGGCGAGGCCTGGACCATTACCGAATGGAATATGGACGAGGCCGCCCGGCGCATCGGGGAGGAAGCCCGCGCGCGCCAGGTGGGGCGCCTTGTGCTTGGCCTGCCTAAAAATATGGACGGCAGCCTGGGCCCCAGAGCGCAAAAGAGCATGGAACTTGCCGAAAAACTCCGCCAGGCCACCGGGCTTGAGGTGATTCTTTGGGATGAGCGCCGCACCACCGTGGATGCCCATCGTATCCTCAGTGAGTGCGGAAATCGACGGAAAAACCATAAGAATAAAGTTGATGCCGTGGCCGCCCAACTGATTCTGGAGGGCTACCTGGGCAGTCTATAGACTTGTGATTTGCCGCACCTGAAAGGACAGTATTTTGCTTTCACAGGTGCGGCAAAAGTGCTTTGGCGCTGCATGTTGCTTTTCAGGGAGGCGAGTAATTAATTTATTATAAAAAAGGGGTGCATGGTCTTGAGAGAACTGAAGTATGCGATTTTGGGGCTTGTAAACCACAGTCCGAGAACCGGCTACGATATTACAAAAGCCTTTACGGACTCCATAGGTAACTTCTGGGAGGCAAAGCATAGTCAGATTTATCCGGAACTTCGCCGCCTGGCCTCCGAGGGACTTATTGAATACGAGATAGAGATTCAAGGCGAAAAGCTGGAGAAAAAGGTATACAGCATTACCGAGAAGGGGCGGGACGAGCTCCTTAACTGGCTTTTGACGGATGAGCCCCTGCCGCCGTTGCCCAAGGATAGTTTCCGTCTGCGCCTCTATTTTGCGGAAAACCTGTCTCCCTCGGCAACCTCTCAGCTTATAAACGGACAATTGTTGAGGCACCAGCGCAGGTTGGAACATCTCCAAAACGAGCTGCACGCGCTGGAGAAGGACGGCGAGCCGCCGGAAATCTTTACCCCGGAGTTTTGCGAGTACCTATTGATACTGGGCGGCATCTACAGGGAGCAGGCCTATATTGACTGGATAAATGAGGTGAAACGCCTGACAAAATGCGAGGAAACAAAGCTGTAGTTTGCGGCTTTTCAATATAAGTTGCAGCTCGACAAATAAGCCCCGTAACCTGCTGGTTACGGGGCTTAATTTTTTCAAAATAAGGGGTTTGGATTCAATTGCCGAAGAATTTGTTGTGTATGGCCTGGACAGCCATGTCTGCGTAGGCTTCGTCGATAATAACAGAAACCTTAATCTCGCTGGTGGAAATCATCTGTATGTTAATCTTGCAGTCGTAGAGCGCCTCAAACATCATGGCGGCTATGCCCGAAGACCTTATCATTCCAGCGCCCACAATGCTGATTTTGGCAACGTTTTTATCGACGGTGAGCCTCTTGAAATCTACGGCGTCCTTGTAATCCTCCAGAATCTTCTGGGCGGTTTCCATGTCGCTTTCAGCAACGGTGAAGCTGATATCGGTGGTGTCGTCCGAACCCTTGGACTGGAGAATTATATCCACGTTAATCTTGGCTTTGGCCAGTGCCCTGAACACCTTGAAGGCTATGCCGGGCTCGTCGGGCACGCCTACAATTGTTATGCGGGCCACGTCATTATCCTTGGCGATGCCGCTAATCTTCATTTCTTCCACTTGTTTTACGACCTCCTTGACTTTTGTACCAGGGGCTCTGACATAACTGGAGAGCACCTCCAAATCCACTCCGTATCTTTTCGCCATTTCGACCGACCGGTTATGGAGCACCTGGGCGCCCAGGGAGGCCAGCTCCAGCATTTCGTCGTAGGTTATTTCCTTCAGCTTTCTAGCTCCCTTGACCTTTCGCGGGTCGGCGGTGTAGATGCCTTCCACGTCGGTGTATATCTGGCATTTATCCACGTGCAGGGCGGCTGCGATGGCGACGGCGGTGGTGTCGGAACCGCCCCTGCCCAGGGTAGTAATGTCGTCGTATTTGTTGATGCCCTGGAAACCGGCCACCAGCACTATGCGGCGCTTATCCAGTTCCTGGCGCAGCCTTTCCACCGAGATGCGCTTGATGCGGGCGTTGCCGTAAGTGGAGTTGGTCCTCAGGCCTATTTGCCATCCGGTCAGGGAGACCACGGGCAGTCCCATTTTTTCCAGGGCCATGGCCATGAGAGCGATGGAGACCTGCTCGCCGGTGCTGAGCAGCATGTCCAGTTCCCTTTTTGAAGCGGAAGGGTTTATTTCCGCCGCTTTTTCCAGCAGGTGATCTGTGGTGTCGCCTTGGGCGGAGAGCACAACAACAACGTCGTGGCCCTCGCAGTAGGTGTCGGCGATTATGCCGGCCACCCTAAAAATCTTTTCGGCGTCTGCTACGGAGCTGCCACCAAATTTCTGAACAATCAGCATAAATTAGTTATCCTCCAGATATGTAGGGTTTGCTTAAGCCACCCGCAAATGGATGGGTTTTACTTTATCAGAAAAGAGTTCTCAGGTCAATCCAAAATCCTGAATGCAGAGCGGATTTCCAGGCCTTGAATGCGGTTTTTCAGCTGGCGCCCAGTCATCTCCTGCGTGGCGAAGGCGTATTCGCCGGGGTCTGCCGCCGGGTAGTTGATAAACTTCACGTTTCCGAAGGCCCTGCCTATTTGCTCAAGGGAGGCTCCCGTGCGTACGTACCAGCGGGAGGGCAGTTCGTCGGAATCCGTGACGAAACCGGGGGTGCTGTCCTCCCAGTCCAAGTACTTGCGGGCGTTAAAATGCTTTACGGCGTCAATCACGTCCGCCACCACGGCGCTGGCCGTAGGCAGCTTTCCGGCCCCGGCGCCATAGAACATGGCCTCGCCGATGGCGTTGCCGTGAACAACGATTCCGTTCATTACTCCGTCCACGTTGGACAGCAGGCTGGTCTTGTTGATGAAGTGGGGGGCCACATAGGCGGTGATGGTATTCTTTCCTGTCCGCAGGGCCCTGCCTAGAAGCTTTATCTTGTACCCCAGGCGCCGGGCGTATTCCACGTCCGCCGGGGTTACGCTGGAAATGCCCTGGGTGGGGACCTCCTCGGGATACACATGCCTGCCGAAGCAAAGGTCCGAGAGTATGCAAATCTTCCGGCAGGTATCGTGTCCTTCAATGTCGTCAGAGGGGTCCCTTTCGGCGAAACCGTTGTCCCGGGCCTGTTTCAGCGCCTGCTCAAAGCTTGCGCCGAATTGAATCATCTCAGTGAGAATATAATTGGTAGTGCCGTTTAATATTCCATAAATTTCATCTATTTCATTTGCGGCCAGGCACTGAGTTATGGGGCGGATTATGGGTATGCCCCCTCCCACGCTGGCCTCGAAAAGGTAGTTTACGTTCCTTTCCTTGGCGATTGCAATAAGCTCGTGACCCTTCGTGGCCACCAGCTCCTTGTTGGAGGTGACGACGCTTTTGCCCGCCAGCAAACACCGCCTGGTGTAGTCGTAGGCCGCTTCCAGGCCGCCTATGCACTCCACCACCACCTGGATTTCCGGGTCGTTTTCGATTACGGAAAAATCATAGATTATTTTGTCGGCAAAGGGGCTCTCCGGAAGCGGCCGGCGCTTCAAAATATACTTGACGGTGATCTCGTTTGCCGCCCTGCGGGCAATACTGTCGGCGTTCTCCTCAATTACCTCAACAACCCCGCTGCCCACAGTGCCAAAACCCAATATCGCTATTTTTACCATTTATATTGCCCTCCATGCCAGTTTTATAAACAAATCCCGCTAAACCGGCCATGTTTTTTTATATAGGCTCCGCCATTCTGCTAGCCGGCCAGAACCTCAATCTTTATAACGCCGGAGACTGACTTTGCCTTTTCAAAGAACTCCTCCGGACTAATGTTCATTCCCGAGGTCTCAGTCGTGATTGTGACTATGGCAGTGCCGTTGATTGGCAAACTTTGATTGATGGTTAGAATATTTGCCCCTGACTCGGCAAAAATAGCAAGGACGGAGGAAAGTACTCCCATCCTGTCCTTTAATATTACGTTAAAGGTGACGATATGACCCCGGCTAAGGTCCTGGAAGGGGGTAATGGAATCCTTGTACTTGTAGTAAGCGCTGCGGCTGATGCCCACTTTTTCCACGGCCTTGGCCACGGTAGAAACCTCGCCGGTTTCCAATAGCTCCTTTGCCTTCATAACTTTGATGAAGACCTCGGGAAGCATGTCGGCTTCCACTAAATAGTATTTGGGATTGCCGCTTGGCATCAAAATGTCCTCCTGTCAAAGTCATTTGTTTTTCCATGATGAATATGATATTAACACAGCGGATAGGGTTTTACAACCGTCAAATTAATGAAAAATCCATATTGAGAGGTGGAAAACTTGTATACAAAGCTGCCGCATGCCCTGTTAATACTTCTTTATGGGATACTGACCGTGGCAGCTGCCTGGATTTGCCTGCGTTATCTGCTGCCTGTAATGGCGCCGTTTATAATAGCGTTCGCGCTGGCAGCCCTGCTGGAGCCGGCTGTGAGGTTTTTATGCAGGCACAGATGGCCCCGTTCCCTGGCGTCAGGTTTGTGTACCATAGCGCTGGTTTTCTTCATAGGATGGCTGCTGGTTTTGGTCATAGGCAGGGGAATCGCGGAACTGGGTAAGTTCGCCGGGAACCTGTCGGAGCTGTTTGGCAACCTGGCGGTAACCCTGGAAGGATTCAAAAGGAAAATATCGGGGCTTATTGATTCCTCCCCCGACCACTATGGGAAGTACCTTCAAACCGTGCTGGAGTCACTTGACAGGCAGCTTTATGAACTGCCGGGGAAGCTTTCCGGTGAGCTTCTGAGCTTTGTCTCCAATTTCGCGGGCAAAACCCCTGCCGTGTTTCTCTTTGCAGTCACCTGCGGAATAGGGGTATATTTCATTTCCGCCTCTTATCCTTCCATATTGGCCTTCGTAAAGCGGCAGATACCTCAAAGCTGGCGGGGGAGGGCCAGCATTATTCACAGCGACTTCAGCTTAAGCCTTGGAAACTGGCTGAAGGCCCAGCTGATAATGATACTGATTACATTTTGCGAGCTTCTTGTGGCTTTTACTCTCCTGAAGCAGGACTATGCCATAATCCTGTCCGCGGCCATTGCCATTATAGACGCCCTGCCTGTCCTGGGAACGGGCACCGTGCTGGTGCCATGGATGGTCTATGAGTTCCTGACGGGCAACTACCCCCTGGGTCTCGGCCTCCTTATAACGTATCTGGCCATAACCCTCGTACGAAACTGCATACAGCCAAAGCTCCTGGGAGACAGCCTTGGGCTGCACCCGGTGGTGGCCCTGGTAGCGGTGTATGCGGGCTACTGCTTTTCGGGAATCTGGGGCATGCTGATTCTTCCCATTTTGGCGGTCATGGTTAAGCAGCTGAACGACAGGGGTATAATACGGCTGTGGAAAAAGGAGGAGGATGTTTGAGCCAGAAGCTGAAATACGCCCTCTCGGGAGCCTGCGCCGGCCTGATAAACGGCTTTTTCGGGGGAGGAGGGGGCATGATTTTAATTCCCCTACTTACCCGCTGGGCAAAGGTGGACGAGCGCAGGACCTTTGCCACCTGCGTCTGCATAATTCTCCCTCTCTGCGTGGTATCCGCTGTGGTGTACCTGTTCAGGGCTGACATAGACTTGATGGCCGCCCTGCCCTATCTGATAGGAGGGCTTTTGGGAGGGATAGTGGCGGGGCGCATCTTTGTAAAGATACCTACAAAGCTGCTTCGGCGGGCTTTGGCCCTGCTTATATTGTACGGGGGAGTGAAGGCGATATGGTTCTAGCCGCCCTTGTGGGGTTTTTCACCGGGGTTCTTTCCGGCTTCGGTGTAGGTGGCGGAACCCTGCTTATGATTTATCTGGTGTCCTTTGCCGGCGTGGGACAGGCGGCCGCCCAGGGCATAAATCTCATTTATTTTCTGCCCTGCTCTGCCGCCGCGCTGGTTTCCCACATAAAAAACGGGCTTGTGGATAAAAAGGTAGCGTTGCCGGCCATTGTGGCGGGGGCGGTTTCCACCCTGGCCGCCTCTCTTCTGGCCACGGCGATTGAAACCACCCTGCTGGAGAAAATATTCGGCGTTTTCCTGCTGGCGGTGGGGGCAAGCGAACTGTTCAGAAAATAAAAGGAGCGGAATTGCCGCAAGTATTGCGGCAATTCCGCCCATGCACTTTCAGTTTTCAAGGGCTACCATTGGAAATAGGCCAATAGTTCGTTTATCTGGTCTATTATGCCAAGCTTTGAAAAGACGGTGTCGTACAGCCGGGTAAAACTGCCCCCGGTAAAAGCGGCCACTCCCATAATGGCGCAGCCCGCAATCACAAGTATCAGGGAGATTATAAGCACTATTTTCCAAACCTTCTTCATGCTGACTGCACCTCCTTGTAACACGCGCGGCGGCCTAGGGAGAAGATGCCGCCGACAATGCCCCTAAGGGAGCTGGCGCAAAACCAGATGGCGAACCAGGTCAGGACAAGGCCGACTGCAAAGATTACCAAACCGCCGCCGAACAGGAGGAGGGAGTCTGCAATCAGACCCTCGACGGAAAAACCCAGTATGAATACCTGCACGCCGCCCGCCAGCCCCGCCACGCCGCCGGCAAAGAAGGCTATTGACAGAGCCAGGGCCAGGGCAATAAGGGGAATTCCGATTATGACTGCGGGAATTATATAAAGAACTAGAAGCAGCGGCCTAAGGCGTTTTTCGGGAGCGGGCGTGTTTAAATCACCGCTGACGGAACCGCCGGAAGGCTCCTGAACGTCCTCCGCCGGTGTCTCCTTTTCTTCTTCCTCAGCCTCCGGCGCGGCTGGAATATCTTCATTGTCAGGGATGTTCTCATCATCTTCATGAGCTGATTCGGAGCTTTCATCCTCTGTGGCCTCTGGAACAGTCTTAGATTCCGCAGGAAAAGGAGGCCGGCTGTCAAATTCGCGCTTGATGGCTATTGCCACCTTTGCGGGGGAGCCGAGGCGAGCTATGACCTCGTCCTCATTTTCCTCGCCTGCTTCGTCAAACATGGCCTCATAACGGGATAGGGCTGTATCTCTGTCCTGTGGGTCCATATTCGCAAGATAGTTTTTCAGCTCTATCATAAACTGGCGCCTATCCGTTTGAACTCACCTCCGAATAAAAATACCGGCCATATTATATGTCGAAAAATAAGGCCGGTCAATGTTTTTTTATAACATCGTGCTTTATTCGGTTTTTATCTCAAGCTCCCGCAGCTTTATGCTGCCCATAAATATCTTGATTAGATACAATATTTCGCTTTCCAGGGGGCCGAATATGAAATGTCCGTCCTCATCGGTGCAGAATCTGGAAATCAGTTGCAGCTGGTCGTCGTCGTGTACACTAAATAGCAGAATAAGGGCATCGCTCACCGGCCTGCCCTTTTCGTCAAGCACCCTGCCGTATATGGCGGAACGCTCATCCTGGGCGAGCTTAATTACCGTTTCTATCTGCTCTCCCTTACCCGGGCGAAAATAAAACTTGGAATATGTACTCAAAGCGTTTCAGCTCCCGCAATTAAATAATCTGTGAATTCACTTACATTATATAGGAGCAAGGCCCTGTTTGTGCTTGACAAGGCTGGTTGTATCAAATAAAATGATGTGGTTAAAGGGCGGGCCTTACACAGGCCCGCCTTGCGAAAATAGTATGTCATTGCGATAAAAGTAAGTACCGGGGAAGTCTCAGGACTGTCCTTGAACAATAAGGAGAGGTTAAGATGGCTAATGAGAAGAAGCAGGTTGAGCAAATCACCGATATGGAGGTTGATTTTGCCAAGTGGTACACAGACGTCTGCAAAAAGGCGGAGCTTATAGAGTATTCCAGCGTCAAGGGCTTTTTTATTTTGCGGCCTTACGGTTACGCCATCTGGGAAAACATACAGGCGGAGCTGGACCGGCGTTTTAAGGAGACAGGGCACGAGAACGTATATATGCCCATGCTGATTCCTGAATCCCTGCTTCAAAAGGAAGCTGACCATGTGGAGGGCTTTGCCCCCGAGTGCGCATGGGTCACCATGGGGGGCAGCGAGGAACTGGAGGAGAGAATGTGCGTCCGTCCCACCTCCGAGACTCTTTTCTGCGACCACTGGAGCAAGGTAGTACAGTCCTGGCGGGACCTGCCCAAGCTGTACAACCAGTGGTGCAGCGTCTTGCGCTGGGAAAAGACGACGCGGCCTTTCCTGCGCCACAGGGAATTTCTCTGGCAGGAGGGGCACACCCTTCACGCCACGGTGGAGGAGGCTATGGCCGAGACGGAGCAGCAGCTTGAGGTATACGCCGACCTGTGCGAAAACGTCCTTGCAATGCCCGTGGTACGGGGCATAAAGACAGAAAAGGAGAAGTTCGCCGGCGCCGAGCGCACCTATACGATAGAGTGCATGATGCATGACACCAAGGCCCTCCAGAGCGGGACAAGCCATTATTTCGGAGACGGCTTTGCCAGGGCCTTCGGCATTACCTACACTGACAAGAACAACCAGCAGGTTTATCCCCACCAGACATCATGGGGGCTTTCAACCCGCGTTATCGGCGGCATAATAATGACCCACGGCGACAATAGCGGTTTGGTACTGCCCCCCAAAATTGCGCCCATTCAGGTGATTGTCATACCCATAGCCCAGCACAAAGCGGGTGTTACCGAAAAAGCCCTTGAGCTTGTGGAGCGGCTTAAGGCTGCTGGCCTCAGGGTCAAGGCCGATTTTTCGGACAACAGCCCCGGCTGGAAGTTTGCAGAGTATGAGATGAAAGGCGTGCCCCTCAGGATAGAGATTGGTCCCAGGGACATTGAAAATAACCAGTGCGTCGCTGTGCGCCGGGACAACGGCGAGAAGCTGACCGTGGCCCTGGATGAGCTGGAGGCGCGTGTGCCCCAACTGCTGGAGGAAGTGTACAAGGGGATGTTTGAAAAGGCCAGGAGGAATTTAGAGACTCACACCTTTGTAGCGCATACCCCGGAAGAGGTTAAGGAGATAATCGAAACCAAGGGCGGTTTTGTAAAGACCATGTGGTGCGGCGATATGGCCTGCGAAGACGCCATGAAGGAGCGGGCCGGAGTCTCCTCCAGGTGTATACCCTTTAAGCAGGAAAACCTGGGCGACAAGTGTGTCGTCTGCGGAAAACATGCCAAGACCATGGTTTATTGGGGAGTTGCTTATTAATAAAAAACATAAGGGACAGCCCTGCAAAGCGGCCGGAAACCCGGCTGCCGGCAGGCCTGTCCCTTTATTCGCATGAAAGGGTTGTCGCTATGGACTTGTCGTATTTTTCTGAGTATATACCCCGGCGGAAAAGCGTACGCCGTTACAACGACCGGCCGGTGACAGAGGAGCTGATTGAGGAGCTGGTGGATTTCCTCTCCGGGCTGGAGCCACCCCAGGGCGGAATCGACTGGAATTTCGATACCCTGCCCTATTCCGATATGTTGAGCATATCTTCCATGGAGCCGGGGGTGAAGGCCCCCTATTATCTGGTGCTCAGGGCGGAGCGGAAAAATTTTTCCCTCCAGAACTCAGGATACATAGGTGAAATGGCCGCCCTGTGGCTTTGCTCCAGGGGACTGGGCTCCTGCTGGCAGGGCAGCATCAGGGTTACGGCGGATTTTCCGGACACCCTGCCCTATGTGATAGCCCTGGCTTTCGGATACACGGACGAGCCCTGGCGTACTGACTTGGAGGGGATAAGGCGCAAATCCATAAAGCGGATGACCATAGGGGATTTTTCCGGCCCGAAGCGGGAAATTGCCGAGGCGGTAAGGCTTGCACCTTCCTCCATGAACAGCCAGCCAGTGTCCCTCCTGTCCCGGGGCAACAAGATACATATCTTCCGCAAGTACGTGCTTTTTAAAAACCCGGTCTTGTCGTACATGCAGTGCATAGATGCGGGGGTGGCCATGGCCCATATCCATGTGGCGGCCTCCAAATACTACAACGTGGTTTTCGGTCAGCAGATTCCGGAGCCCGAGTGGGGCTTGAAGATATATCAGTCCACAGTCGCTCTGGAGGAAAAGTAGCCTATTTTACGCCGATGTCCTTCCTGTAGTGCATGTCCGTAAAGCTAATCCTTTCCACCCCGGCATAGGCGCGGGCTATTGCCCCGGGCAAGTCCTCCGCCACCGCGGTAACGCCCAGCACCCGGCCGCCGCTGGTGTAGTATTTGCCGTTTTCCAGCCTTGTGCTGGCGTGATAGACAATGACATCATCGGGAACGTCAGCCAGACCGCTTATCTCATAGCCGGTCTGGTATTTTATTGGATAACCGCCGCTGGCCAGCACAACGCAGCAGGCCGCGCCCGGCTTCCACTTTATCTCTATGTC
Source organism: Oscillospiraceae bacterium (assembly GCA_050944015.1). GTDB lineage: Bacteria > Bacillota > Clostridia > Oscillospirales > Oscillospiraceae > DUOX01. Next base: position 5,275 of record JBMNQG010000039.1, on the reverse strand, counting down.
TGCCAGCCTCTCGTCAATTACCGCCTCGAAAATCTCCAGCAGGTCAGTTTCCAGCATGGAGAGGATTGGCTGTGTCTCCGGGTCGCCGAAGCGGGCGTTGTATTCCACAACCCTGGGCCCGTAGGGCGTCAGCATCAGGCCGAAGTACAGGACGCCCTTGAAGGTGCGCCCCTCGGCGTTCATGGCCTCCACGGTGGGGCGGAAAATGTTGTCCATGCACCAGTCGGCAATCTCCGGCGTAAACTTGGGACTGGGACAGAAGGCTCCCATGCCTCCGGTGTTGGGGCCCTGGTCGTTGTCGTAGGCCCTCTTGTGGTCCTGGGAGGAGAGCATGGGCTTTATGGTTTTCCCATCGGTGAAGCAGAGAACCGTCACCTCGGGGCCGGTCATGCACTCCTCTATGACTACGGTGGAGCTGGACTCCCCAAAGCTTTTTTCCATCATCATTGAACGGAGGGCGGCCTCCGCCTCTTCCACGGTTTGGGCCACCACAACGCCCTTGCCCAGGGCAAGGCCGTCGGCCTTTACCACTATGGGGGCGCCTTTTGAGCGGATGTACGCCAGGGCGGAGTCGTAGTCGCCGAAAATTTCGTACTGCGCCGTGGGTATGCCGTATTTCTTCATGAGGTTTTTGGCAAAAGCCTTGCTGCTCTCAATTTTGGCGGCATTTGCCCTGGGGCCGAAGGCCCGGATGCCGGCGGCCTCCAGTGCGTCCACCATGCCCAGAGCCAGGGGATCGTCGGGCGCCACTACGACCAAGTCGATTTTCTCTTTACGGGCGAAATCCACCATGGCCGGAATGTCTGTTGCCTTGACGGGCACGCATTCGGCCAAGGCGGCAATCCCCCCGTTGCCGGGGGCGCAGTAAAGCCGCGTTACCCTGGGACTATTGCTCAGCGCGTACACTATGGCGTGTTCCCTGCCGCCGGAACCGACTACCAGTACTTTCATTTCTATCACCGTCTCTTTCAAATCAGTGGTGGAACAGCCGCAGGCCGGTAAAGGCCATGACCATTCCGTAGCGGTTGCAGGCCTCAATTACAAGGTCGTCCCTTATGGAGCCGCCGGGCTGGGCGATAAACTCCACGCCGCTTTTCGCCGCCCTTTCGATATTGTCCCCGAAGGGGAAGAAGGCATCGCTGCCTAAGGCGACTCCCTTAAGGCCGTCCAGCCAGCTGCGCTTTTCGGACTCCGTCAAAACATCGGGCTGTCTGGTAAACAGGGTCTGCCAGACGCCGTCCCGGAGCAGGGACTCGGATTCCCGGGAAATGTAAACGTCGATGGCGTTGTCCCTGTCCGGCCGCTTTACGTCGTCCCTCCAGGGAAGGGAGAGAACCTTCTGGTGCTGGCGCAGGTACCAGTTGTCCGCCTTGCTGCCGGCAAGCCTCGTGCAGTGGACCCTGCTCTGCTGGCCCGCACCCACGCCAATTGCCTGCCCGTCCTTAACGTAGCAGACGGAGTTGGACTGAGTGTATTTCAGGGTGATTAGGGCAATAAGCAAATCCCTCACCGCTGTTTCCGGCAGGTTCTTGTTTTCCGTGACGATGTTTTGCAGCAGGCTCGCGTCAATTCTGCAGTCGTTTCGCCGCTGCTCGAAGGTTATGCCGAACACGTCCTTCCTCTCCATGGGGGCGGGGACGTAGTCCGGGTCAATCCTCACTATATTGTAGCTGCCCCTTCGCTTGGCTTTCAGAATCTCAAGGGCTTCCGGCGTATAGTCCGGGGCTATGATGCCGTCGGAGACCTCAACGGACAAAAGCCGGGCGGTATCCTCGTCGCAGGTGTCCGACAGGGCCGCCCAGTCCCCGTAGGAGCATAGCCTGTCGGCCCCTCTCGCACGGGCGTAGGCGCAGGCAATGGGGGAGAGCTCGCCGTCCCCGGTGAAGTACACCCGTTTCAGGGCGTCGGACAGGGGCAGGCCCACCGCCGCGCCTGCGGGGCTTACGTGCTTGAAGCTGGCGGCGGAGGGAAGGCCGGTGGCCTCCTTTAGCTCCTTAACCAGCTGCCAGCTGTTTAAGGCGTCCAGGAAGTTAATATAGCCCGGGCGGCCGTTTAATATCTCCAAAGGCAGTTTTGAGCCGTCGGACATATATATCCTTGCCGGCTTCTGGTTGGGATTGCAGCCGTATTTCAGTTCAAATTCGGTCATTTTCAGTCCCCCTCGTGTTTGTTTTTGATGATGGTTTCCGGCCTGCCGCCGCCCAGGGGAACGGCCATTGCAAAGAGGGAAACCTTGTTGTCGTTATTCAAGCTTTCCCACACCCGCCGGGCGAAAGTCTCAAGGCTTCCTTCCACGGCCACGGTCACGGGTTCGCCGGCAAAGGAAGGGAGGGGGGTTCCGTCCCCCGCATAGGTGCTTATAAAGTGGCCCTGTCCGGCTATGGGCCTGCCGTACTCGAAGAAAAACCTCTGGCAGCAGGAGGGGTCGCCCTCCGCGGATTTCAGGATGGACAGGCGATATGAGCCGTCGGGAAAGAGCAGCCCGGAAATCCGGGGGGTATAGTTGGGGGCGTCCGGCTCAAACTCACGGGTGCGCAGGGAATCCTCGAAACTCGCGCCGGATGCAAGCCCGTCCCGGATTGTATCAGTCTGGTCGCCGTTTGTGACGATGACGTGGCCGCAAAAGCGCCGCACCGGGTGGTAAATAATGAGGCTGGGGTCCATCATTTTGGCGGGGTTCCAGGCCTGGGTTCGTATACCGTCTTCGGTAGGAACGAAAATGCGGTTGCGGCTGTTCTCGCTCCTGCCCATGATGAAATAGACAATGTAAGCCGCCTTCCCGTCGGCGGAGCGGCCCAGGACTATGCCCCTGCCGGGATAGGGATTGGCGCTTAGAAGCTCAAATAAGTCTTTCATGTCTCCTCCTCATCGATACGGACAGTATGGCCTTCCACCTTAAGCCTGCCCGTACAGTAAAGGGCAATAGCCCGGGGCAGTATTTTCCATTCAGCTTCCTCCATGACCCGCCGCTGGAGTGTTTCCGGGGTGTCGCCCTCCCGGACTTCCACGGCCTTTTGGAGGATTATGGGGCCGGCGTCCACGCCTTCGTTAACGAAATGGGCTGTGGCGCCGGTGATTTTTACCCCCCTTGCCAGGGCCATTTCGTGTACGCGGAGCCCATAGCAGCCCTCCCCTGAAAAAGCCGGGACAAGCGCGGGGTGTATGTTTATTATCCGGTTGCGGTATTGGCTGATGATTTCCGGTCCGAGAATGTACATGAAGCCCGCCAGCACCACCAGCTCAATGTCCAGCTCCCGCAGCTTTTCCAAAACGGCGCCGCAGAAGCTTCTCCGGTCGGGATATTTGCTCACATCCACCACATAGCGGGGAATGCCGGCCTTCTCCGCCCTCTTGAGGGCGAAAGCCACCGGGTTGGAGGAAATAACCGCCGCAAGCTGGCAGTTGGGGATTTTGCCGGCGGCGTGGGCGTCTATTATGGCCTGCAGGTTGGTGCCGCCGCCGGAGACCAGAACGGCTGTCTTTACCATACCAGTTCCACCCCTTTTTGCCCGCTTGCGCATGAGCCGATTAAATAGGCGCTCTCGCCCATGTCCCGGAGAAACCCAAGGACGTTTTCACCCTGTTCATGGGAAACGGCCAGAACAAGGCCTATGCCCATGTTGAAGGTGTTGTACATGTCCCGCTCCGGGATGCCGCCCCGTTTTGCCAGCAGGTCAAATATGGGGGGAACGGGGAAGCTGCCTATGTTGATTACGGCTTTTACGTTTTCCGGCAGCATGCGGGGGACGTTCTCGTAAAAGCCGCCGCCCGTAATGTGGCTGACGCCTTTGATGTGGGATTTAAAGTTCTCTATCAGCTTTAAGACGCAGGATACGTATATTCTGGTGGGGGTGAGAAGCTCGTCGCCAAGGGCCTTGCCCAGCTCCGGCACGTATTCCTTCAGGTTCTCCCGGTTCACGTCAAATACCTTCCGGACCAGGGAAAAGCCGTTGGAGTGCAGGCCGGAGGAGGCTATTCCTATGAGCAGGTCTCCTTTGGTGATGGTGGAGCCGTCGATAATGTCCTTGTAGTCCACAATTCCCACGGCAAACCCGGCCAGGTCGTACTCGTCTTCGGGATAAAAGCCGGGCATTTCCGCGGTCTCCCCGCCTATGAGGGCGCAGCCCGCCTGGCGGCAGCCCTCGGCCACGCCGGAGACGATTTCCTCCGTCCTCCGGGGGATGTTTTTGCCCATGGCCACGTAATCCAGAAAAAAGAGGGGCGCAGCCCCGGAACATACAATGTCGTTGACGCACATGGCCACGCAGTCTATGCCCACGGTGTCGTGCTTGTCCATAAGGAAGGCTATCTTCAGCTTAGTGCCCACCCCGTCGGTGCCGGCGACGGTGACGGGCCGCTCCATGCCGGCGATATTTTTCAGCTCGAACATGCCGCCAAATCCGCCGAGCCCCTCCAGAACGCCGGGGGTGTAGGTGCTTTCCACCAGGGGCTTTATCCTGTTAACGGACTCGTAGCCGGCAGTGATGTCCACGCCTGCGGCGGCATAGCTGGCGGAAAAAGAGTCTTTCATATGTTTTCAGCCTCCGCCATTATTTTTTTGTCCTTTTCCCGGACTTCCCGGGCCATCTGCTCCTTGTATTCGGCCAGCTTTTCGGCCAGGGCCGGGTCGCTTACCGCCAGGATTTGCACCGCCAGCAGCCCGGCGTTCTCTGCCCCGTCTATTGCCACCGTAGCCACGGGGACTCCCTTTGGCATCTGCACCGTGGAAAACAGGCTGTCCAGCCCGTCCATGCAGGATGATTTTATGGGAAGCCCGATAACCGGCAGGGTAGTGCCGGCGGCCAGCACCCCGGCCAGGTGTGCGGCCTTGCCCGCCGCCGCTATGATGACTCCAAAGCCCGATTCCAGCGCCCTGGCGGAGAATTCCTCCGCCTCCCTGGGCGTCCTGTGGGCGGATATTACCCTGACTTCAAAGGGAACACCAAAGCGCTTCAGCTCCAAAAGCGCCCTTTTCACGACAGGAAAGTCGCTGTCCGAACCCATGACTACGGCAACTTTTTTCATATAGTCCTCCTTAAATACGCTCCATGCGGGTATTATTTGTACTAAAATAGTAAAACAAAAAATGACCGTTTTCAAGAAAAACCCCCAAGGCTGCCAATATTCGTAAATTTGGACATAGGCGGTAAAGAATAAGGGGGAATATTTGTTAATGGAGGCAATAAGGGCCGCGCACATAAAAAATGTGTTATTTGAAATTGCAAAGTGATAATATTAGTATTAACAGCTACGGGGGGTGGGACTACGAAATATT
>JBMNQG010000038.1:0-21506 GCA_050944015.1 Oscillospiraceae bacterium | reverse complement strand
ACAACTCAAACAAAAAGACAGCCTTCCGGCTGTCTTTTAATCAATAGGCTTATCTGTAGTTCAATTCCACATATTGGAGCATGTTCCTGCAAAGGTAGATTACAAGCAGGCCGATGGGGATGTTGCAAACCGCAAGGGAGGTGAGAATCGTCACGTTCCCGCTTACGAATACATGCCCCGTGGCAGACAGCACCACCGCCAGGGCGACTCCCGGCGCGGCGAGGAGCATCATAACCACAAAAAACAGGAATATGGCCAGCGTTTTCGACGCCCCGCTCCATATGCGCTCCATCAGGATATTCCCGCTGGTGAAAAGCAGTGCGAAGCTCAGGCGGGCGACTATGCACAGGACCGTGTCGAGAAGGCTGAGCTTCAGGATGAAGGCCACGGGTATGAATATTATCAGGGCCTCAAGCAGGGACGAGGGCAGCATTTCCCGCATGGCGTGGAGCAGCTTTTTAAAGGGCGGCTCCGGAATCAGATAGATGTAGGGCTTGGTCAGCTCACGGGTAAGCCTGCCCAGGGCCACGGAAAAAATCTGCATGTAGCTGGAAAAGGCGAAAACCGGGGCTATGCCCTCGTTTCTCAGAAGCAGAGCGAAAAGAATGACGCCGCAGGCCCATATAAGGGAAGCGGTGCTGACAATAAAGATTCGGGAACGCCGGTTTTCCACCCGGTGCTTGTAGTATATGGCGTCTGCGCCGAAACCCTTTCCGATGCCCGTTTTGCCCACCTTGACGTTTTTGGGCACAGCCTCCGCCAAGGTTCCCTCCTTCTGGGCGGTAATTGCGGAGTGCGACAGCTCCGCGCTTTTTATCACGTCCTCGTAATAGTCCAGCTTGGTGTTTATAATGAGTAGCACCGCCAAAGCCAGGTACAGGGCGCTGATGCCCAGCCCGGTCCACGTCCCCGACAGGTCTCCGGTTATAATTCCAGACACAGCCCAGCCCAGCCAGCCGGCCACTGGAAAAAGCCGCGCCACAAGGCTGTTGAGGGCTTCCACCATCCGGGGCAGAATGCTGGACATGTCCCCCAGGGCATGAATCAGCACGTAGGCGGCGAAAGCCACGGCCACGGCATAGTACGCAGCCTTGACCCGGCTTCTCACGCCGTCGTCGGAGCTTGTATATGAATATATCACCATGGCCGTCACCTGGCCAAGAAAGATAGAAACGCCGTAGCCCAGAAGTATAATAAGCAGGACGCCGTAGCTGACGTCGTAGAGGTTGTGCAGCCATGCGTACTGGTATAGTATGAACAACCCCGCAAGCAGGGAGGTGCCCATCTGCTGAAACAGCCCGTAGAACAGCACCTTCCGCGGGCTTATGGGGGCGGTGAAAACCAGGTTCACGTCCGGCAGCAAAAACATGCTTCCACCCTGGCTGAAGCCGCTGTTCGCAACCAGCAGGAAAATCACCGCATACAAGACGGTGATTCCGGCGGTAAGCTCCCGTATGTCCCTTATTACCCGGTCCGGGTCTTCCTCCGCCGCGCGGCCGGAAAAGAGGGTGACCCCCAGCAGGGCCAGGAAGATTATGAAGTAAACGAGCTTTCCGGGGCTTTTCAACAGGCTTTTCAGCCGGTTCTTCAGCTTTGTAAGCAGCAGGAAGGTCAAAACGCCCTTCATTGCTTTTCCCCACCGCCTTCCGTAATGGCGAAGAACAGCTCCTCAAGGCTCTGGCCGCCGGCGTCCTCCGAGCCGCTGTACTTGGTGGCGGCGAAACTGCCGTTCATCATGATATGGGTGACGTCCCAGTAGTCCTCCACGCTGTCCATCATGTGGGTGGATATGAGAATCGTGGCGCCGCCGGCTTTCAGCTCCCGCAGCATGGCCTTCATCTCCTTTATGGCGTGGGGGTCCAGGCCCACCAGCGGCTCGTCCATAACCACCACCCCGGGCCTGTGGGCCAGGGCGCAGCATATGGAGAGCTTCTGCTGCATGCCCTTGGACAGCTCCTTACCCGGCTTGTCCTTTTTGTCCCACAGCTCGAAGCGCTCTAGGAGCTGCCGGGAATACCCGTCGTCCTCCAGGCGGTAGGCCCGCCGGATGAACTCCAGGTGCTCCTCCACCGTCAGCATGTCATAAACGGCGGGCATCTCCGGCACATATCCCAAAAGCCGCTTGGCCTCCATGGACTTGTTGTCGTGCCCGTCCACTGTGATTTTCCCCTGGAAGCGCAAAAGACCCACTATGCATTTGATAATGGTGGATTTTCCCGCCCCGTTGGGGCCCAGCAAAATGGCAATCTGGCCGTCCCCCACTGAAAAGCTGATGTCGTTGTTGGCCACGACCTTGCCGTATTTCTTGGTAACGCGCTCCACGGACAGCATCGTTTTCGTCTCTTCCTTTCCCTGGCGCCCGGGCTCACAAAAACCGGGCGTCATTATTTTGCAGTCTGTTTAATTGTAGCATATGCCCGCATGCATTTCAATTTTTTATTACTTTACATTTGACGGAGCATATAATAATATAGGCGTAAATATCCCCATCTTATTTCCTGCGCTCTCCTTACAATACGAACTGAACAGGCCGTAAACTTCTGGTTTATGGGGCCGGGCCTTTTTTAAGGCAGCAGGAATGTGCGCTGATTCACGCCTGTGGGACAGTATCCGTTCCGCAGGCGTTTTTTCTTACCAAAAATATGAAAAGGGGTCTGCATATGATTTCCCTTATGATCAGGCTTTTTATTAAGGACCATGAAAACACGTCGGCGCCGCAGGTGCGCAAACGCTACGGGAAGTTTGCCGGCATTATGGGCATTGCCTCAAACTTCCTGCTTTTTCTCATTAAATTTATCACAGGGCTGGCGTGCAACAGCATTTCGATTACGGCGGACGCGGTGAACAACCTGACCGATTCGGGTACTTCGCTGGTTACGCTGGCGTGTTTTAAAATATCCGGAAAGCCCGCCGACGCCCAGCACCCCTACGGCCACGAGCGCATGGAATATATATCGGGGCAAATCGTGGCCTTCATCACCCTTGTTTTGGGATTTGAGCTTATGCGAAGCTCCATAGAAAAAATAATCAGCCCCCAGGCGACTGAGTACAGCCTGATTGCCTTTGCAATGCTGGCCTTTTCCATCCTGGTCAAGCTCTGGCAGTGCCTTTTCTTCCGCAGGATAAGCAGGATTATCGATTCCATTTCCCTCCTGTCCTCCGCCGCCGACAGCCGGAACGACATCCTTGCCACCTCTTCGGTGCTGTTGGCAGCAGTTATATCGCGCCTGACCGGATTCAATCTGGACGGCTACATGGGAGCGCTGGTGGCCTTGTTTATTATGATAAGCGGCATTAAGCTTCTCAGGGAAATAACCAGCACCCTGCTGGGCGCCGCTCCCACAAAGGAGCTTGTAGACCTTATTTGCAGCAAGGTGCTAAGCTACGACAACATTATAGGAATACACGACCTGACGGTTCACAGCTACGGCCCCACCAAGTGCTTCGCGTCCCTGCACTGCGAGGTGCCCGCCGAGCTGGACGCCATGCTGGGGCACGACATTATAGACAACATCGAGCGGGATTTTCTCAGCGAGCTGGGCATCCATCTGGTAATACACCTGGACCCCGTGGTGACCAGCGACGAAAAAACCAACGCGCTGAAAGAAACGGTGGAAAAACTTATTGCACGTCTGTCCCCGGAGATAGGCATGCACGACTTTCGCGTGGTTTGGAGCATTAGCCACGCGAACTTGATTTTTGACGTTACCGTCCCCTACGATTTCAAGTGGAGCGACGAGGAACTGACCCACTTAATCTCAAAGGAAATATCCCGCATTGACGGCAGCTACAACACGGTAATAACGGTGGACCGCGGCAGCACGGCGGCGGAAAGGAGAAAATAGTCCGCGTTTCGCCGGAAACTTCCGGTTTTCATGGAATTTTCCGCTGAAGTATAGACTTTGAGTTCCTCCTGATTTATAATAGAATGAATGATTTTGTGGAAATATCCGGCTTTATTGGCTCGCTTTTCCTGCTGTTTTGCCTTTTTTGATGGAGAGCCGGCGGCAAAGCGACGATATATTATTAGGCAGGGCTTGCCCGCAAAACGCATATACGGGCCCTGGCCTGTATATTCCACGATTGGAGGAATTCGTCTTGAAAGCTGTAAGGCGCGGCATAAACTGGTTATTGTTGGTGCTCATGCTTATAAATATGCTCCCCGCCCCGGCGGCCCTGGCCGCGGACGGGGAATCGGTGCTTGATTCCATAAACCATACGGACGCCGCCGGCAGCCAGTGGGACGACAGCCGGCACATAACCCTTTACGTGGCTTACGGCTCCACGGCCCAGTATATTGACCTGTCCAGCGGCCTTACCATCTCGTACGACCAGTCCCGGTATAAGGCGGTGGTAATCAACGCCCCCGCCGACCCCAGGCTGGAGGTGGACAAAAGGGACTATGTGCAGTTCACCGTCTCCTACAACCTGGCGGAGGAAGAGGACGGCATCGCCAAAAGCAAGACCGAGTACTATATCCGGGCGCTGAAAAAGGCTCAAACGCCCGCGGAGTTTCACGGGAATATAACCATGGAGATCCAGGCCGGCCAAAGCGTTCCCTTAAATCCTGCGGACTTTACCGACAAATATCTACAAAATGAGGGCGACGAGTTCGGTTATATAATTATAAGGGGCACCAATCTGGCCGTGGGGACCCTCAAGTATTCCGGCGCGACCGGCGATAGCCCTTACGAATTTGGAGCAGAAATTAATGTTAATGACATAGACAAGCTCTTCTTTCAGGCCACTTCCGTTACCGGAACGGTCTCCTACGACGTGGAGGCCTACGACGTGACCGGCAAGAAGGTGGGCACAGCGGTTCTGACTGTGATAGTGAGGGAAAATTCTCCCCCGGATATCACAAAGCCCATCTCCGAGACCATATACAAGGGCTCGGACTTCACCTTTTCCAGCTTATACATACTGAACCGCTGCAACACCTTCGGATGGCCTCTTAAGTCCGTAACGATAACCCCCCTCGGCAACGACTGCGGGACCTGGTATCTGGGCGGCTCGCTATTTACGGGCCAAACGGAAATTCCCGCCGAGCAGCTGAACCAGCTGAAGTTTACGGCCACCGCCGAGGGCGAGGCTGCCTTCACATGGAAAGTGACAACCCTGGCGGGGACCTCGGAAATGGAGGACGGCACCTTCACCGTGGTCGCCCCCAGCATTACTCTCAGCCCCTATTCGGTCTCTTCCGGTGTGAAGAAGGGCGACACATGGCAGGTTTCCGCTTCTCATTTCAGGCACGCCCCTTCCGATGTGCCCCTTAAATACATAAAAATAACGGCAGTTCCCGCAACGGCGTACGGCCAGCTTTACCTGACCACCGCCCTTGCCCAAAACAAGGACAAGGGCTACTCCGCAATTGCGGCCAACACGGCCCTGAAAACCGGGGCGATTATCCCGATTGAATATGCAAACTACCTCCGGCTGGCAACAAAAAGCACCAGCACCGGCAACTCAATTTTCTTCGAGTGGACGGCCACCGCGGACAACAACGCCGGGACCGCCACATGGGCCCAGCCCGTCTCCTACAGCGTCGGGTTCATTACCAGCGGGACCGTCACGTACAACACCTACATGAACGTCCCCGTCGACCTGGACGCCGAAGATTTCAGCTCCCGGTTCTACAGCTCCACGGGACGCTACCTGTCCTACGTGACCTTTAAGCCCCCGGCAAAAACCTCGGGCACCCTTTACTACAACTACGACATTGTTTCAAAAAAGGGCACGGCGGTTACCGCCTCCCAGAAGTATTACACCGGGTCCAGCCCCAACCTGTCCCAGCTCACCTTCGTCCCGGCAGCGGGCTTTACCGGCAGCGTCAGCATAACCTTCACCGCCTACGGCACTGACGGAAGCTCTTTTTCCGGCACGCTGGAAATAGAGGTTTCAAACAGCTCCGGCGGCACCGTCATATATACCGTGGATAAGAATTCCGAGGTCCAGCTGGACGGGGCCGACTTTGCCGCGGCGTTTCTGGACTCCACTGGCAAGGAGCTCTCCTATGTAGTCTTCTCCCTGCCGTCGTCAAGCTATGGCAGGCTGTACTATAATTACGAGTCCCCCACCAGCTACGAATCCACCGTATCCTCCTCGAAAAAATACTACGTTTACTCCTCGCCATACGTTTCCTACGTCACCTTTGTGCCCTATGAAGACTACACCGGCACTGTGACCGTCAACTATACTGCCTATAACAGCTCCGGCTCCAGGTACTCCGGCAAGCTGGTCATCCTCGTGGTGGACAGCCCCGCCGGCATAGTGTCATATAACTCCAAGGTGAACGGCTATGTGCAGCTCTCCGGCGAGGATTTCGCCCGGGAGTTCATCAGCGTCACCGGCTCCGTCCTGTCCTACGTGCAGTTCACCGCCCCGCCCGCCGACAGCGGTGCCCTGTATTACGAGTACTCTCCGGAGGCGGGCACCGGCACGAAGGTGGCCTCGTCTGCCAAGTACTATTACAAAAACTCCAGCCCCGAAATCTCCGGAATCACCTTCGTTCCGGCCAAGGATTTCGTGGGCCTGGTGGAAATAAAATACACCGCCTACACCGCCAGCGGGGCCTCCTACGCGGGCAAGCTGAAAATCAAGGTGGGCGAAACAAGCTCCGGCTCCATCTCCTACGCCACCGGAATGAACACCCCTCTTGAGTTTAAGGCCAGCGACTTCAGCAGCAGGTTCTATACCAATACCGGAGGCAGCATACTCTCCTACGTGGTCTTTTCCCTGCCTCCCTCCGCCTACGGCGAGCTCCGCTACGGCTACACTTCCTCGGCCAGCGCCGGCTCTCCCGTCGCGGCCGGAACAAAATACTACGTAAAGTCCTCCCCCTACCTGTCCAACGTAGTCTTTATCCCCAAAGCGGGCTATTCCGGCTCCTTCACCATCTCGTATACGGGATACGACGAAAAGGGTACGGGCTACCCCGGAAAGATACACATAACCGTGGAAAGCGCCCAGGGCACGGTGAACTACAAGACCGCCCCCTCCACTCCCGTCAAGTTCAATTCAACCGACTTCACCCGCGCCTTCGCCGAGCTGGCCCAGGGAAGCCTGAGCTACGTCAAGTTCTCCCTGCCCTCCGCCTCCGAGGGAGCCCTGTATTACGGGTACGTCTCCTCCTCCAACCCCGGCTCGGCGGTGTCCTATACCACCAAGTACTACGCCAACTCCTGGCCGTATCTCTCCAGCATCACCTTTGTGCCCGCCAAGGGCTTTACGGGCACTGTGGTTCTGGACTACACCGCTTACAACTCTTCCGGGGAGGACTTCCCGGGCACGGTGATGATTACCGTCACGGAACACAGCGGCGGAACGGTCTATTACGAGACCGTAATGAACAAACCCGTTGCCCTCGACTCCGACGACTTCAATTCCGCCTTCCTGGGCGAGACAGGCTCCTCCCTGTATTCCGTACAATTCAAGCTTCCCTCCTCAAATCAGGGCACCCTCTATTACGGCTACACCTCCCCCACTGAGTACGGCTCAAAGGTCAGAGCCACCACAAGATACTTCAAGTCCTCCTCCCCGCTTCTTTCCAATATCTCCTTCGTGCCAAATCCCAGCTTCAGCGGGAAGGTGAACATCAGCTATACGGCCTATACCTCCTCCGGCAAATCGTATTCCGGCCTTCTTGTAGTAGACGTCAGGAGCCCCTTTGCCGACCTGGAGTCCGGCTACTCCTGGGCGGCAGAGGCAATATCCCACCTGTACAATAAAAACATCGTCACCGGCACAGGAAACGGCCTGTTCATGCCGGGCAGAAACATGTCCAGGGGCAACTTCATGCTTATGGTCTACAGGGCCTTCAGCTTAAAGGCCCCGGCCTCCGGCAACTTCCCCGACGTAAAGTACGGCAGCTACTACTACGATGCCATCGCCGCGGCGAAAGCCCTGGGGATTGCCCAGGGGATAAACGGGAAATTCTACCCTGACTCCCATATTTCAAGGCAGGACGCTATGGTAATCATCGCCAGGACTCTTGAAATCATGGGCAAACCTCTGCCGGCGGGCTCGGATAGGGATTTGTCCCCCTTCGCCGACGCCGGAAGCGTGTCCGACTACGCCAGAGGGGCCGTATCCGCCCTGGTCAAGGCCGGAATTGTAAGCGGAAACGGCGGATACCTTTACCCGAAAAACATGATAAGCCGGGCGGAAATGGCCGTACTGCTCCACAGAGTGCTGGCTCTCTAACCCGGCGGCAAAACAACAGGGAAACTGATTCGTGACATTCTTATAATAAACAAGGGGTGAAATGCCAATGAAAAAAAGGGTTTTGGCACTAATACTGACACTTGCTCTTGCTCTTTCCATATCCCTGCCCGCCCTTGCCGCGTCCTTTACCGACCTGGAAGGGCACTGGGCGAAGGAATACATGGAGGACCTGGCAAGCCGCGGCTTCCTCTCCGGCTATGGAGACGGAACCATCAGGCCGGAAAGCAACATCACCGCCTGCGAAGCCCTGGTTTTGCTGTCAAGGTTTTACAGCCTTGAGCAGGCAACGGCCGAGCTAATATACGCGGACTTCGGGCCTTACGTGGAGGAAAAGGTAAGCCCCAGCCTGTCCTGGGCATACGACGAGCTTGCCGTCTGCCTGGCCGCGGGCATCATCTCGAAAACCGAGCTGGAAAGCCTGAAGCTCACCAGCGAGATTGAAAAGGAGCTACTCGCCCTCTATCTTGTGAGGGCAATGCAGCTCCAGCTCATGGCGGAGGAGATGGCGGACGCCCCCCTGAGCTTCGCCGACGCCTCGGACATCACCCCCGAGTACAGGGGCGCCGTGGCGGTGCTTGCCGCCGCGGGCGTCGTCACCGGCGACACCGGGAACCGGTTCCTGCCCAACTTCAAGCTGACCCGGGCGGTGGTGGCCACAATGATTTCCCGCTCCCTGGACTATCTCAATTCCATCAACAAAACTCTCTCTATTGAAGGCTACGACAACATAACCCGCACCGCCGGCATCATAACCTCCGTCAGCGGCAGCAAGTTCGTCCTGACCGGCTTCGACGGCCTCGGCAGGGAATACACCGTAGGCAAGAAGGCCAGAATCACCGTAAACGGCGAAGAAAAAAGCCTCACCTCCGATTACGTGGGCTGCTACGCCAAAGCAGGCGACGACAAGGGCGCCCTGAGCTTCCTGGCCATTGAGAGCGCCCAGAACGTGAAGTGGGTGCAGGGCAAGGCGGGCAGCATTATCACCTCTACACCCAATGCCCTTTACGTCACTGACCTCAGGACCGGAAGCAGCGCAAGCTACACCGTCTCCTCCAGCGCCGTCATAACCCAGGACGGAGCGCAGATTCCCCTCAGCTCCCTTGCGAAAAACAATTTTGTCACCCTGAAAATTAAGGACAACGCGGCTACGGAAATCCATTCATATCCCGGAAGCCTGGAGCTTACCGGCAGCGTGGAGGAACTGGCCTTCGGCACCACAACCACGCTGAAGGTGGAGGACGCAAATGGCACGGTGTACTGCTTCTCCATGCCCATCACCCGCCTGCCCCAGATATACAGGGGCGAAAGCCTCATCAGCATTGACCGGCTGAAAGTGGGCGACGAGGTAACCGTCGCCACAAAGGACTGCGCCATATCTTCCATCACAATCCGGGGCGCCCAGAACGTGGTCAAGGGCGTGGTGAACTCCATAATCCATTCCACCGCGGGCATCATGTGGGTAATCGCCACCGAAGGCGGCACATCCCAGACCTTCTCCGTGGACGAGACCCCGGGTGTCTACAGCGAAAACCGCTCCATCCTGCTTTCAGACATTAAGCCGGGCGACACCGTCTCCGTAGTGGTGTACGGCAGCACCATAACCGAAATCCACCTTATCAGCTCCGCCGTTTCCACCACGAAACTGGAGGGAACGGTGCTGCTGGTGGAAAGCTCCGCCAGAAAAATCACCGCCCTCAGCGCCTCCGGAAAGCTCATATACATAGACACCTCCTCCGTAGGCTCCATTATTTCCGCCGGCACCGGCAAGAGCATGGGCCTTGGCTCCATTCCCGCCGAAGCCAAATTCGTGGCCTACGGCTCCTATAAGGACTCCAACACCTTCAAGGCCGCTTCAATTGTCATAGAGACATAAGACCGGAAAATATGTAATAACAAAAAGGCTGTCCGATGCCGGACAGCCTTTTTAGCGCCATAAGTTTCCGGGATTTAAAGTATCCTGCTGGAACGGAGGGCCCGCCATATTACATAGGCCAGGATAAAGTCCACCATGCTGTGGACCACGGTTCCCACGCCCACCAGCAGTATCACGGACCTTGTAAATTCCTCCGCGTTCATGCTGCCGTAATAAAATGGCATGACCACCAGCACCTCGCACACACCGTGGATTACAGCGATAAGCAGCGAGAAAAGTCCGGCCCGGGGTATGCTGCCCAGTATGGCGGGCCTTTTCTGGAGGATATAGGCCCCAATCAGGGCGAACACGATATGGCTGGCAGCCCTGATTACAATCACAATGTGGAACCCCGCAAGGAAGAAGCCCAGGGCGGTTCCCACCGCCACCGCCCCCGCCACAAAGGGGGACACAAACATGGCTATAATTATGGCAATATGGCTGCCCAATGTAAAGGAAGCCGGCTCCAGAACAATCTTGACGGGCGAATACATGGGTATGATAATCCCCACGGCACAAAGCAGTGCGGCAACAACCAGCTTCTTGACGTTAGTGCTGCGCATGACAGGTTCTCCTTTAAGTTATGTATTGACAGGTGTCTTGACACTTGTAAATATAATTATGCTCTTTTTTTCGTCATTGTCAAGGGCTATTTATGCCGAATCAAGGGAAATGTTCATTTCCCTCAATACTTTTCTAATCCGGTCCGCCGCCTGCTGATCCCTGCAGGATATGGTGTGCAGGTGGATGCCCCCCGTAAGGTCGCACAGCAGGGCCGCCTCCCCCTCCTCCACCTTCCTGAGGAACATATCCACGTCATAACGGGAGGAAATGTTTAGCTGGCCAGTGAGCTGCCCGTAGACCGGGTGCTCCACGATTACGTCCAGCACTTCCCCGCCGTTGTCCACAATGGCGTACAGCTCGTCCCGGGTGAGCTCCCCGTCGTGGCTGCAGGCGATTTTAAAGACAAACTCTTCCTGCGCCCGGCGGGAATTTATAACGTACCCCCTGGGCGTGGACAGTATCTCGTGGCCCTGGGCCCGCAGCAGGGCAATATCCCCCACAATGACCTGCCTGCTGACATGAAGGCGCTGGGCCAGGGCGGAGGCGCTCACCGCCTGGTCGGACTCACTTAAAATGGATATGATTTTTTCACGCCGTTTGCCGGTGCCGATTTTCAACTCCCCCTCTCAAGAAACATTGCGCTGTGTACCGCCCTTTTCCCTGTTCAAATCCAGCAGCAGGTAGCTGGCGATAACCCCCACCGCAAAGAGCAGGATGTCCGCCGCAAGCATCAGCCCCCTGTTGACGCCGGGGAAGACCGCCGCCATGGAGCCCGTCAGGAACCCCAGAACCCCGTAATAGGAGGCCCCCCTGTACCTTTCAAACAGGTATTTGGCCAGGGCCACCAGGGGCAGCACACCTATGCAGAAGCCAAGGCCCACCGGTATCAGCCGCAGGACTTCAAGGCCCGCCACGGCGGAGAGAAAGTCGTCGTAGACCCCAAGGTACATTAAAATGAAGGATGTGCTGATTCCCGGGACCACCGTCCCCACCGCCAGCACGACGCCTATGGCCATCCCGCTCAGGAAATTCCACTCCACTTCAAAAATGCTGCGGGTGGTTACCCTTTCCATTACCGCGGTGGATATGACCAGCAGAAAGGCCACAAGGAAGACCCACAGGTACTTTGCCCTGAACCCCTTTTCGTTGGCGGTTTTCAGTATGGAGGGGATGCTGCCCACCACAAGACCGAAGAAAAGGTACAGAACCTCCAGGGGCCATCTCCCGTAAACGTACTTTATAATATTGCTGAACAGCAGCACGCCTATCCCGCCCCCTATGGCCAGGGGCAGAAGATAGGCCACGCTGCTCCAAAACTTCCGGGGCAGGTTGTACACGGCAATAACAGCCGGCTCGTAGACCCCGATGGCGGCCGCCAGAACCCCGCCGCTCACGCCGGGCGTCACAAAGGCTATGCCAATGAGCAGCCCGAGCAGTATCCTCTTCAAATATGCCATGAGTCCTCTCCGCGTAAATATGGTCGTCGGCCCAATTATACTTTATTTCAATTAAATTGTGAATAACATCTTGCTTTTTCGGCAAATTTTCGGGCAGCAAAAAGCACCCTCGGCTCCCGCCGGGGTGCTTTTATTTTTTAGAAGATAGGCACAACCGCGCCCTGGAAGGTTTCGTTGATGAAGTTTTTGACCTGGTCGCTCTTCAGGGCCTCGATGAGGGCCAGTATGGCCGGGTTGTTTTCGTTGCCCTCCTTGACCGCCACGATGTTGGCGTAGGTCTGGGCGGCGTCGCCTTCGGCGCTTTCAACTGCCAGCGCGTCGGTGGCGGCGTTCAGGCCCGCCTGGATGGCGTAGTTGCCGTTAATGACGGCCATGTCCACGTCGGGCAGGGAAATGGCAAGCTGGGCGGCCTCCATCTCGACAAAGTTGATGTTCAGGGGGTTTTCGGCTATGTCCAAAATGGTGGCGTTGGAAGAGGCGTTAATGCCCTCCTTCAGCTTGATGATTCCCTCCTGCTGCAGGAGAAGCAGGGCCCGGGTCTCGTTGGAGCCGTCGTTGGGAAGGGAAATGGTGGCGCCCTCCTTCAGCTCGTCAATGGACTTGGTCTTGCCGGGGAAAATGCCGAAAGGCTCATAGTGGATGGCGGCCACGGACACCAGATGGGTGCCGTGCTCGGCGTTGAAGGTGGTGAGGTAGGGCAGGTGCTGGAAGTAGTTAGCGTCCAGCTCTCCGCTCTCCAGGGCGGTGTTGGGCAGCACGTAGTCGGCAAACTCCACAATTTCAAGCTCGTAGCCCTTTTCGGCCAGGGCGTCCTTCACCACCGCCAGAATTTCGGCGTGGGGGGTGGGGCTGGCGCCGACCTTAATGGTCACTGGCTCGGCGGGAGCCTCCGCATCGCCGCCCTCGTCGGGCTTTGCGGTTTCGGGCGCGGCGCTATCGCTGGGAGCCGCGCCTCCGTCGGAAGACTTGGAACCTCCGCAGCCCGCCAGCAGGGACAGGGCCAGAATGATGATTAAAACCAGTGCAAGAATCTTTTTCATCTTATTCTCTCCTTTCAAAAATTTATAAATATATTAATCATATTTGCGGCTTTGTCATCTAATGCGTTTATCCGTCTTTCTTGCAATGATGTTTCCTATTTCCTGTATAACCTGCACAATCAGGATAAGCAGAATTATCATCACAATCATGATGCCGGTCTGATTGCGGTAGTAACCGTAGTTTATGGCTATGGCCCCCAGTCCGCCGCCTCCCACAAAGCCGGCCATTGCGGAATAGCCCAGAATCGTGGTGGTGGCGATGGCGGCGCCAATAATCATGGAAGGCTTCGCCTCGGGGAGCATCACCTTCAGTACCACCTGCAGGGGCGAGGCGCCCATAGAAAGGGACGCTTCAATAACGCCCCGGTCCACCTCCTTTACTGAGCTCTCCACCATCCTGGCTATGTAGGGCGTGGCAGCGATAACCAGAGGGACGATGGTGGCAGTGGAGCCTATGGAAGTACCCACAATAAAGCGGGTGATGGGTATTACCGCCACAGTAAGTATTATGAAGGGCACGGACCGGAGGGCGTTCACTATGCCCCCCAGCACCCGGTTCACCGCCGGATTGGGCCGGATACCGTCGCTGTCGGTGACCACCAGAATCAGGCCCAGGGGTATTCCCAGAATGTAAGAGGCCAAAGTGGAGGCCAGGGTCATGTATATGGTTGCCCAAAGCTCCTTGGCTATGAGGGGAATTATCTCCACAATGTTCATTTATGTCCCTCCTCCGTGTAGACAATGTTTTGGCTGTCCAGGTAAGCCAGCATCTTCTGGACAACCTCCGGCTCCTCCGGCAGCTGCAGTATCATGTGCCCCACCATCTTGCCGTCGATTACCTTGGTGTCGGCGAAGGCTATGTTCACCGGAGCCCCGCACCTCAGCACCATTTCCGCGATAATGGGCCTGTCGGTGGTGTTGCCGTTGAAGGCCAGCCGCAGGAACTTGCCCTTGCCCGAAAACTTGACGGTGTGCTCCGTCTGGGGGAAGACCAGCTTCCTGGCGGCCTCCGTCTTGGGATGGCGGAACACCTCCTCGATGGTGCCGATTTCCTGGATGCGGCTGTTGTCAATGACCACCACCCGGTTGCATATCTGCTCCACCACCTTCATCTCGTGGGTGATAACCACCACGGTGACTCCCAAATCCCTGTTCAGGCTTTTCAGCAGCTCCAGTATGGACAGGGTTGTGGTGGGGTCCAGGGCGCTGGTGGCCTCGTCGCAGAGGAGCACCTTGGGGTTGGTGGCCAGGGCACGGGCTATCGCCACCCTCTGCTGCTGCCCTCCGGAAAGCTGGGCGGGGTAATTTTTCTCCTTGTCCTCCAGCCCCACTATGCGCAGCAGCTCTCTCGCCCGCTCCCTGGCGGTTTTCCTGGACACGCCCGCCAGCTCCAACGGGAAGCAGACGTTGTCCAGGGCGGTGCGCTGCATCAGCAGGTTGAAGCTCTGAAATATCATGCCTATGGACTGCCGCGCCTTCCACAGATCCTTTTCCGGCAGGCTGGTCAAATCCATGCCGTCCACTATGACCCGCCCCTCCGTGGGCCGCTCCAAAAGGTTCATGCACCTCACCAGGGTGCTCTTGCCCGCGCCGGAAAGGCCGATAATTCCAAAAATTTCGCCCTTGTATATCTCCAGATTAATATTGTCCAGTGCCGTCACGGCCAAGTCCCCGTTGCCGAAGGTCTTGGTCAGGCCTTCTATTTTAATTATGGTTTCCGCCATGGCGCTGCCTCCTTTGCCTATAAAAAAACGTCCTTGATGAAAACATCAAGGACGATAGTAATTATCGTGGTACCACCTTGCTTCACAGATGCCTCGCGGCACCTGCCTCACAGAGTACTAACATACTCCTACGCTGTTACGGGCGTCCCCGTCACGACCTAAAGTCTCCTTTCGGCCGCGCGGCTCCAAGACCATGTTCGGCAAAGTATCCCGTACCCCTTTTCAGCTGCCGGGGCTCTCTGTGACGTCTTCCTTTGCCTACTCTTCTCTTCATTGCCTTTGGGCAGTATGAAGTTTTATGAGGGCGAAAAAGTATAAAAGTGACTTATATTATACTGACTTCTTCCGAAATGTCAATAGGTATTTTTACAATTTCCCGTCGAAATCATATCCATGACACCATGACGATGTCGTGTTTTTCCGGCGAGACGTAAATGGCCCCCGCCGGGCAGTCCATTTCGCACCCGGCGCAGCACATGCACTCCTGCGGATAGACGATTTTCGCCTTTTTCTCCGCCCTGTCCATGCGGATTACGTCCATGGGGCAGCTCTTAACGCAGGAGCCGCAGCCTATGCAGCGCTTTTCGTCTATGCGTTCTATCGCCACAGCCGTCCCTCCTCCCTCTGCTCCCAGGCAAGCCATTTCTTCCTGTATTCCACGGGACCCTTGGGCCTCCACTTTTCGGGTACGGGCTCCCGGACGACCTCCATGCCTTTTTCGCCCCTGCGCATGCGCACCCATGCCAGCCAGTTGGCATCGTCCTGGGCGGGGAAGTCCTCCCTGTAGTGCCAGCCCCGGCTCTCCTGCCTGGCCAGGGAAGCCCTGAGTATCATCTCGGCGTTTAATACCATGTTCCGCACCTCGTGGCAGAGCCTCAGCTCATGGGCGTCGCGGGCCATGAGCCTCGGCACCATGTGGTCCCGCAGGAATTCCACTGTGACCAGTGCGGCGGAAAGCCTGTCCCCTCTCTTGATGTGGAGTATGTAGTAGGGCATCATGGTGTTCTGCAGCAGCTGGCACACCCACCTGGGGTCAAAGCCGGTCTTCCGCCTTAAGGGAACCAGCATGCCGTCCAGCATCTCCTCCACCTGCTCCCGGCCCGGCGACAGGTCTTGGCCCTTAACCTCGCCAATGTAGCGGGCGGCGCCTTTCGCGGCCCTCCTGCCCGTTACTCCGGCGGGCATCAGTCCCGGAGGCGCCCCCGCGTTTATGGCGCCCCAGGCCCAGGTGCTGCAGCAGTCCCCGGCGGCGTAAAGGCCGTCCACGGTGGATTTGCAGTACAGGTCAACGGGCCAGATTCCCGCCGTCTGCTCCGCCATGCTGCCGGCGGCGCTGCCGCCTATTATCCGCTCGTTTTTGCCGGTAAAGCAGCCCAGTTTCACCCGCTCCGTCTCAAAAGGCGCGCCCCGCTTTTCTATGTAGTTTTTCATCTTTCTTATGTCCGCTTCCGTGGCGCTGGCGAAGTCCCAAACCACGGGCCCCCTGCCCGCATGGATTACCGAGGCCATGGACAGGTCGAAGCCCATCATGGGGATGTGCTCCCCCTCCCCGTCCACAAAGTTCCAGTAGGCGGGGTAAAGCTCGCCGTTGCCCTTCCACACTAGATACCGGGCTATGTTTATGTGCATGTCGGGGAACTCCTTGCCGGATATGTCCGCCCCGGCCCTGTAGGCCATGGCGTCCGGGTCCCCCGTCAGCTCGGCGATGTTCATTCCCGGGGCCCGGAAGCCGTTCTTCCCGGCGCTGAGGATGGTGGCCGCCGCCTCAAAGACCACGGGCTCCGCGTCCTCCACCTGAAAGCCCACGGCACCCACAATCCTGCCGTCCCGGCGAATCAGGTCCGTGACCATCACCCTGTCGGCGAAGCGGACTCCCACGGACTCCGCCTTCTTCCGCAGCTTTGGGGGAAGCTCCCTGTGCTTGAGGGGAACCATGTCCAGGGGCGGCTCCTCTATGCCCTCCTTTTTCTCCTCCTCCGCAAACTCGTGAACCGCCTTCATGTAGGTGGGAAACTCCTCCTCGGGGCAGGGGAACTCCGCCCCCCAGTCACGCAGGTTCTCATATACGCTCCAGGACTCCCGCAGCATGACCTCCAGCCAGTCCTGGTTCACAAGGTTTTCGCCGATTTCCACAATCCTGGCGAAAACTTCCTCGTACTTCTTGCCCCAGGCGGGGTTGAACACGTTAAGCTGCCCGCTGGCCATGATGCTGGCCCCGGACTTTCCGGCATAGGCCTTGTCCGCAAGGCACACCTCCAGCCCCATCTCCCTGGCGGTGACGGCGGCGAAGAGCCCCGCCACTCCCCCGCCGACTATCAGCAAATCGGACTTGTAACGTTTCATAGGCTCCTCCTTAAAAAATCAAAACCTTTCAAAATTATATACCTTTTTTTAAAAATTGTAAAATAAAAACTTTTTTCCCGCAAAAAGGAGCGGGGCAAAAGCCCCGCCCCGAATACTATAAATTTTCATCTGCCCCGTCAACGGCTCAAACGTCGCCTCTTTTAATGGAGTGCTTTTTCGCGTTCCTGTTCTGGTTCTGGTTTTCCCTGGTCAGGGGCGTCTGCCCCCTGGCCTTCCTTATTCTGGCCTCTTGTTGTCGGGCTGGCTGTCTTTGGGCATTTGGCCTCCTTCCTCCGGGTCAGCCGTGGTTTTCCGTCCTGACATTCATCACCGCATAGCCCAGGTTTTCGAGCTTTTCTCTTATCCTGTCCCTGTCCACGCCGGTGGTGTCGTAGTCCACCGCCACCTGGTTCCCGCTTACGGCCACAGACTGGACGCCTTTCAGGGAATCCAGGTCCCGCTTAATCTTTCTCGCATCCCGCTTTTCCCCGGCGCCCTCAAGGGTAAAATAAACGCTGGCTTTCGACATTAAAGCGCCCTCCGTTCCTGTAAAAGCCTCTAGAAAACGACGGGCTTTGCCTTTTTCTTGGTGTGCTTTGCCTTCCCCTGGAGCTCCGGCACGGGCCTTACGTCGTTTTTGGGAATGTTTCTGCCCAAAACCTCCTCGGCGCTGGGCCTTTTCATTCCGGCTTTTGCCATGACCGCACCCCTTTCAGGCTTAAAAGCGCTATTCGTACACAATCCTGAAGCCGGAGTTTTCTATGCAGTTTCTGATGTCCGCCTCAGTGGCGGGCTCGCCGTACTGGACCTGCACAGTGCCGGTGGTCTGGTTCACCCCGACTTCCCGGATGCCCTCTATCTTCTTCAGGGCGTTTTTTAGCTGGGTCTTGCACTGCTTGTTCTCTATGCCCGACACGCTGTAAAGCATCTTGTTCATATCTCGCCCCTCCGTCCCTGTTACCCGCCCGGTTAAGGCGCGACTTTCAGCCCCTTTTGAAAAGCTGGAAAATTCCGGTTTTTGGCTTGCTTTTCCGCGCCTTTCGTGGCGGATAACGTTTTTAGTATATATCGGACGGGCCGTTTTATTTGCCCCGGAGACATTACATAAACCGGAGGCTTTATGAAATCAGGATTTTATACGCGGAAAAATTTGGCGCATCCGCCCCGTGCCGGGTTTTATTCATTTTTTGGACAGTAAATGGATTTTTTTAAATAAAAATAAAAAGTCCAATGATTTTGAATCATTGGACTTAAAACTTTACAAAAAACAAAGAGGCCGGGCTGCTGCCCGTCCTCTTTTCTGGAGCTTCTATCCAGATTCGAACTGGAGACCTCATCCTTACCAAGGATGCGCTCTGCCTACTGAGCTATAGAAGCATGAATGGCGACCCAGAACGGGCTCGAACCGTCGACCTCCAGCGTGACAGGCTGGCGTTCTAACCAACTGAACTACTGGGCCATAAGCGCTTAGTCATTATACAATTTTCTTCCCGCCCTGTCAAGTGGATTTTTATGTGTCCCGCACTTGCGGCGGGTGTGCTTCTATGCTACAATTTACGAAGCAGGAAAGGAGGGCTCTCCCATGAAACCGCGTATTGTCGCCTCGGTGCTTTTGGCGGCGCTGCTTTTTTTCCTCATACCCACAGGCGCCGCGGAGGCCTCCGACGAAATCTGCTTTCTTTCAATCAACGACACCCTTTTGGACCTGAATTCCATGCCCGTTTTTGTAAACGGCACGGCCTACGTTCCCAACTGGGTTTTCTCAAACTTCAGGATATACTTTTCCTCTTTCGACGGCATCAACGTGTCCCTTTACACCACGGAAAGGCAGCTGTACTTCAACATTAACGAAGGCACCGCCTACGACGGCAACGGCGAGTCCTTTCCCGCCACGGCCATATACAGGAACGGCCAGGTATACGTTTCCGCCGTGGCGGTGTGCAGCTTTTTCGGCCTCGCCTGTTCCTACATAAGAGGGAAGGGATACGGGGACATACTGAGGATTAAGGACAGCAGCGCGGTGCTCAGCGACAAGAACTTCCTGTCCGCCGCCACCCTGCAGATGAAAACCCGCTACAACGAATACATGAACTCCATCGCGACCCCCTCCCCCTCTCCCACCGTCCCCCTGCCGCCTGGCCCCGGCACGTCCCCGGACGTCAGCCGCTGGGACACCGCAGTCTATCTGGGCTTTTTCGGTCTTCCCAACGGGGACATTCTGAGCCTTCTTGAGGGCTACCGGGTCTCCTCCTGCTTCTTCCTCACGGCGGAGGACGTGCTGGAGGGCCCGGATACGGTGCGCCGGCTTCTGGGCGCCGGCCACAGGGTGGGGGTGCTCTGCGGCGACGACCCCGCCTCCGACTACCAGGAGACTTCGGCCCTGATATTCGAGGCCGCTCAGGAAAAGACCCTGTTTGTGGCCGCCCTGCCGGAAAACTCCGAAGCCCTCCGCCAGTGGGCGGGCGAAAATTCCCTGGCCTGCGTGGATTTCGACCTTATCTCCCTGCCGGGAGCGGCCCTGTCCGCCGGGAAAATCACCCGGCATCTTGAATCCGGCGCCGAAAGGGCCTTCCTCTGCTTCGGGGCCGGCGAGTCCGACACCGACACCCTGCGCCAGGTACTTAAGCACCTGGCGGACTATAAATACAGCCTGCCTCCCCTTGAGGAAGGGGACGCGGCCCAATAAACAGCAAAGGACTGGCACATATGAATAATTCTTCCCGCCCACTGAAAGCGGCGGTTCTGGCCGCCGGCAAGGGCACCCGCCTTCGCACGGAAGGCTGCGACGTCCCCAAGGTCATGCGCCTTGCGGCGGGACGCCCCCTGCTCCACTACGTGCTTTCCGCCCTGGACTTCATCCCCAGGGAGGACATCATCCTTGTGGTGGGCTACAAGAAAGAGCAGGTCATAGCGGGATTTCCCGGCTACCCCCACGCGGAGCAGGCCCGGCAGCTGGGCACCGGCCACGCGGTCATGGCCGCCTTCCAGGCCATGCCGGGCTATGACGGCGACCTGCTGGTCTGCTGCGGCGACATGCCCCTCATCCGCCGGGAGACGTACATGTCCCTGGTGGCCAGGCACAGGGAAACCGGCGCCGCCTGCACCATACTCACCGGCACTTCCAGCATAGACCTGCCCTACGGCAGGATAATCCGGGATTCCAGCGGGCGGTTTTCCGGTATCGTGGAGGACAAGGACTGTACTCCGGAGCAGAAGCAAATCGGCGAGCTCAACGGCGGCGTATACATCTTCGACGCCGCCGCCCTGCGCTCCGTGCTCTCCGAGCTGCGCCGCGACAACGCCCAGGGCGAATACTACCTCACCGACGCCCCCGGCCTGATGCTTGCCCGGGGCCTGAAAGTGGAGGCCTGCCGCCGGGAGCTGGGCTACGAGATTTTAGGCGTAAACACCCTGGAACAGCTGCGGCAGGTGGAAACCCTGCTGCTGCAGGAACAATAAATATCAAGGCGACAAAGCACCCCGTACGGGGTGCTTTTTATTTCCAAACTTCACTTCGGTCTCCCGCCGCCCCAGCATCCGGCGGAATCAGCCTCCCTGCCGGGGGCGGTACTTTTTCTCGTGGAAAAGTACCCAAAACACGCTTAAGGGCGCAGGCCTAGAATCCCAATAATCTAAAAGACCGCTTCGCTTTGCCTCCCGCCGGCGTCAAGCGCCGGAAAATACGGCTGCACGACTTCGTACGTGCGCCTGTACCAACCAAGGCTTTGTAGATTTAATTCCCAAACTCTCTCCGCTGGAGCGTTTAGCGGAAATAGAGGGTTGCACCTTTAAAGTCTGTTTCTTGAATACAGCACAAATCCCCACACAAACGCATTATCCCCAACCACAGTGGGGGAGTTCCGCAAGAGGGGGGCGGCTTTGTCGGAGCCCCCCTCTTGTGCGGCTCTTTGGCTGCTTTCTGGCCGAGCAGAAAGCAGCCCCGCCCGGAGGGCATGCAGTCTATAGATTATTACCAGCGGCAAAATCAAAGTACCCTCCCCTGCCGGGAGCGTTGCTTATCACAATCAGTCAATTCCATAATCTACCACCGCACCAGCGTTCAGCGGAAATAGAGGGTTGCACCTTTAAAGTCTGTTCCCTCGAGTATAGCACAATCGTCAAATCAGCCGTACAGACCTGCCGACAAAGGGGGGAGTTTCGCAAGAGGGGGGCGGCTTTGTAAGAGCCCCCCTCTTGTGCGGCTCTTTTGCTGCTTTCTGGCCGAGCAGAAAGCAGCCCCTCC